>NC_019764.1 GCF_000317475.1 Oscillatoria nigro-viridis PCC 7112 | reverse complement strand
AACTCGCAGTACATTCCCACAGCCCTTGCAGAGAAAGCGTTTATCGAGAATCGTCAAAATTAATGTCAATAATCGTCAATGAAAGTTAGAAGCTGAAAGCTTTATAAATAGGAGAGTTTAGGAGAATCGTCAAATCGTCAAAGAAAATTTCTTTTTTTAGTCGCGCTCTGGTTAACAGCTTGACACTGAATCCCAACCTTTGTAGAAGCTGTGTTAGGAGAAAAGCGGAAAATGCTCTTGTGCAAGTTGGTTGTGGACGATCGCGACGGACTATCCGGCATCTAAATTTACCGCTAGTTTAAAAATTGCGTTGACGATTTGACGATAGTTTGAAACTCTTACACATCAAGCAGTTCCCCCGTCAATAGCAGCTTTGACGATTGAAAATCGTCATTGACGATTCCCCAGCCACATCCCAATAAATTCACGATCGCCCGCTCCCGCGATAACAAGGACAATCCGCTTCCCTGCCAGC
Source organism: Oscillatoria nigro-viridis PCC 7112 (assembly GCF_000317475.1). NCBI lineage: Bacteria > Bacillati > Cyanobacteriota > Cyanophyceae > Oscillatoriales > Oscillatoriaceae > Phormidium > Phormidium nigroviride. The sequence continues at coordinate 73,761 of NC_019764.1, read as the reverse complement.
TTGATAGGGCGATGGGCGTCAAGCAATCGTCAAAATCGTCAAAAATTTGCAGTATATCCCCAAAATCCATGCTGAAAAAGCGTTTGGGGAGAATCGTCAAAAACAATGTCAATAATCGTCAATGAAAGTTAGAAGCTGAAAGCCTTATAAATAGGAGAGTTTAGGAGAATCGTCAAATCGTCAAAGAAAATTTGTCATCACTAACTGTTAGGGCATACGCGCAGGCATCAAGTCTCTCTTTCGGAGTCCCCAAAAGCCAAGGCTATGTCGGATGCTGGTTCAAAACGATACAGGGAAGTTAGTTGCTCCCGAGTGCGATCGCGATTGTCTGCCGACACCTTTTTTGCGAAGGCTTAAAAACTGAAACTGAGTATTTTGGGGGACGATAGGCGCTCGTGTCCTGCTGCTTTCCGGAGGTAGCGATCGCGATCGCACCTACTTTCCTCATTGACGATTTTCTTCTTCTTTGACAGAGCAAGCAATTCCACCGTCAATTTGCACCCCTAATGAGGGTAATCTGGTCTGGAAACCCAAATTATAGGGCCGGCTATGGACTTAGAACACGCTGCTAATTCCTTTGGAGAAATAGCTTCAACGCGCGACCTAGTGGCAGAGCTGTTAGCTGCCAAGCGCTCTGTCAACACTAGGCACGCTTATGAGAAGGACTTGTACGATTTCTTTACGACAATGACGGAGCAGGAACCGCACCCGGCATTAGTGCGCGAGTTCCTACGGTTGAACCGCTTCGCCGCTGTCGCGGTGGTTCTCAAATATAAAGCCAAACTAATCGACAAGGGACTTAAGGAAGCGACGATTAATCGGCGGCTGGCGGCGATCAAAAGTTTGGTGAATTTTGCTCGCAAGGTGGGCGAGTGCGAGTGGAGTTTGGTAGATGTTGAAGGAGAGAAGGTGGTTCCTTACCGGGATACTACAGGGTTTGGCCGAGTTGCTTCTGAGAATGTGGCGGCGATGCAGTCGGTGTTAGAAATTCCAGACCGGAGTACGCCCCAGGGAAAGCGCGACTATGCAGTTCTCCGGTTGCTGTGGGACAATGCGTTGCGCCGGGGAGAAATCGGCGCAGCCAATATAAGCGACTTTGACCCGCTGGCCCGAACTCTGAATATTTACGGCAAAGGTAGGGGAACTCAAGCGCAGCTAATTGACTTGCACGACGCGACGGCAGATGCGATTTCTGATTGGCTGAGCGTGCGGGGAGCTGCAATGCCCCAAGAGCCTTTATTTATCGCTTTGACAAAGCGTGAATACGGGTTGAGGTTGAGCGGGTACGCTATTTACAAGCTTGTTTTCTCAACTTGCTGTGCTGCGGGAATTCCTAAAAGAATCAGCCCGCACAGAATACGCCACGCTGCAATTACGACTCTGTTAGATGCAAGCAACGGTAATACGCGAATGGCGCAGAAGTTGAGCCGCCATACCAGCTCGAACGTCCTTAATTGTTACGATGACAATCGGCAGAGCTTGCAGCGAGAAGCGTCGGGGCTGCTGGCTGATTTGGTGCATTGAGTTTAGATTTGTATGTTCGGATTGTTAAATAGGGAACTGTTTCTATTTCAGGCAATCCCATCAAGAAAAAGGACGGGGTTTCTATCCAAGTTTCTGATGAAAGGCGATCGCCCCAAAATCGATCGAGCCTCCACGTGTTGAATGCTGCCGGCGTTTTGTGCTCAACCCACTGCGAACTCAGTAAATTTTAGGCAATCCCCATCCCGATCGACCCAGTTTTGGCACGCTCGCCACTGGCGAGGGTTGCCGAAGCTTTATTGCAACTGCACTCTGGCCGAACCGACTCCGGCTGTATTGTTCTCGGGCAATTTCCAGTATGAAATTGCGGGGGAATTAGAAGGGGAAAAGCTGCATCATTTGTACGAGCTTCTGGAAAACTGACAGCCCGATTTAGAGGCTTACCGGGAAATTGTCATCAAGCGGTTTTTGGGACAAGAAACCGAAGAGTTGCCGGCTGCCGCGTAAAGAACGAGAGGAAATAAGTTTATATTGTCTGAGGCTGTTTGAGAAGCTTAATATCAGGAATAGCCAATCGGGCCTAACATTTATGATGCTTTAGCTGTCAGGTTAATTTTTTCCTTTCGCCACTTCCGGGCGCTTTGTTTGACAGCTTCTATTTCCTCAAAATCTACTCGAATCGCGGCGATTTCAAATTCTATGCCTAAAACCGTACTAACTTCGAGGATTTCTACAAAACTGGCGCATTGATAATCTGTATCTTCATACTGCCTAACTCGCTGTTCTTCAATTCCTAGTATTTGAGCCAGTTCTGGTTGGCTGATTTGGGCTGCTATTCTCGCTTTAATTAAAGCATCTGGCAGCTTATTTATGCTGTCAATTTTAATGAAAATCGGCTGATTTCTCTCGCACTTAATTAGTGTTTCGTATTCAGCAATCTCTGCTTGTAAAGCCGTCAAATGAGATTGTTTGACATCGCGAGAAAGTTGCCAACCATCAGGGTCTTTTTTCTTCAGTTCTTCATCTCGTTCTAACGCCTTAAGAGAATCTTCAAATCTGCGGGCGCATTCTTGGCTGGATTCATACTCTTTTTCGTTTTTAATCATGGTTCCCACCTTAATATATCTATGGCTATAATCCCTTTAGGGTTTAACTCTCTGTCGCGCAGAAAGAATTCTAAAGAAGTTAATCCGCTATCTCCTACAGGTTGGTCCGAACGAAAGATTTCACCTTTATATTTGGATTTCTGCGCGCTGCGGTCTAAATTATTTAGCAATCTCGGGGCATTTTTTCGCAGATAATCGTAATCCACATCTTCCGGTTCCCAACACGCATCAAAATCACCTGGTTTTGGCTTGCTACTAACAAAACTACCGTTAATATAAATAGTTCTACAGCCTGCTGCTTTTAATTGGGCGAGTGCCAACTCCAAACCATCTATCATTCGCTGCCTCGTAGAATTAGTACCAAATCTATTTTTAAACTCCTCCCATTCGCACCAATGCACTCCCGGTGGCAAGTTGCCGTTCTCATCAAATTTAGGAATCATGCCCTCACACCTTTACACCTTAACACAATTTTACTGTCAGTTTTTAATGACTGTTGGTTTGCTCAGCATACCTGAATGTTTGGGAAAAAGCGATCGCGATTTCTCATAATTAATAAGTTGTAACAGGAACGCTCGATCGGACAAAAGTCGCTACGCTAGCACAGCCTGCAACAGTTTTCAAACGCATGAGGTACGATCGGTAAAGTACCAAGTGTATTTTGAGCGCTCGCGCGACGAAAACAACGAACCATTGTGCGAGATCGCACAAATTCAATTGCTTGTAGAAAAAGTCGCGATCGCAATTTGCATTCTCATCTAGCTGTTGTTTGATTCAAGCGCGTGAAGCGCAGCTATCCCGAGCGTAACTCGCCAACTTTTACCAATACTTATCCTACCTCAACTTGAGAAGCATTTCGCTCTAAATACTCCCGATACTCGGCTTCATTACCCGCAAAAGAATCGACAGTAACTTGACCTTTAGCCAACGGTTCTAAAACCGATTCGATCGGCACCCACTTGCAATAACAAATTACAATAATATCGAAATACGCGATCGGATCGAAATATGTGATCGCACCGCCACTCAATCCTGGACTGTCAATACGGGGTAAAGTCGGGATATGATCTTGCACAAGACAATACATGAAGTTTTGCAACAACAAGCGATCGCACAAATCGCGGTTTACCTGTTGGATATTAGTACAACATTCTCAGTAACGGGTGCTAAATTATACCGATTTTTAGCAACAAAAAAGTTGGATTTTGCAGGGTTAGATCGATACCCAAACGCGACGAATGTCGGACGAAATACAGACAAAACGAGACGCTGCAAATTTATTTTACGCGGAGTCTATAGAGTCTAACGAAAGTCCCGCTTCCGCCTACCAAAAGTCCCGCTTCCGTCCCGATGAAAGTCTAACTTCATCGGGATTCGTAACATTTAATTTACATTGCCTCAAAGCCATACAGTTCAGGGAACTTCCCACTACAAAAGGCTAAAAACGCTCCGCTCCGCATTTTTGTCCGGTGAGGCTCTCGCATGAAAGAGACAACAATCGCCAAGGAGGTGAGGACGTTCTGAATTCCTGAAACCCTTGATTTTATTGCCTTCAGGCCTAAACCCTAGACCCTAGACCTCAGTCCCTCACTGTACATCACGGGGGGTTGCGCCAGAAAACTAAAAACGCTCCGCTCCGCGTTTTTGTCCCCAGTAAAAAAGGGATAAATGTTCTTGATGGAGATTGTGCTTTCAAAAATGGAACGTGAATCTCAACCAATGGACGATCGGCCCAAGCATGAACGATCGAACCAATTACCCGCAGCCAATTGCGGGCCGCTCACCTGAGATTGTGATCGAAGAACAGTTTTTTTACGGATAATCTCTGCAATATCATCCATAATCTCTGCAAGCTCCGTCTCATCCATTCCCAAAAAAACCGGAACTCGATCGCCAAGAAACAAACTGAACAAATATCGCTGCGGCTCCAGAGGAAGCGAACTAATCATTGCCTCAAGACTGTCGCTATAAACCCGCTGCTTCCCTTTTCTAAACTGCGAAATCATTTGCTGGCTTAGGCCTGACTGCTCCGACAACCATTTAGCAGTGATCCCGTAGTATTCAAGGGTTTTGTCGAGAGCTTCATAAAACTTCATTTTTATTCAGCCATAACTGAAACTATATCATATAATTAAGTAATTACTTAATTATTGTTGCCTACTCAGACAAGCTCAATATAGCACAAACATTATGTCTGAAGAAAAAAGCTGGCGATCGACCGGAGCGGGGAAAAACCTGAAGACTTGCAGCTCTTGATGCAGGAGTTTAATAAATGAAAGCAATTAATAAAGCTAAAACCAGATCGAAAGCCAAGTTTCAACCACAGCCGCAGGCAGAACAACCGGTCGATTGCCCTCAACATGAAAGCGACGCTCAACAAGCGATCGACTGTGCGGCACCTTTGACAACTGACTCAATTGCTGAGTTGCTGCCGTCAGTCCCAGCAGGGTTTGATATCTCGCAAGCCTTACCGGAGTTCGATCTAGAAAGCTTTGACAAACAAGAATTGCTAAGCCGAATTGCGTCGGAGCACAGACTAATAGAGCGCATCGAGCGAAAGGAACTAGAGCTAGCTTTTGCAAAGTTGAACTGCGCTCGCAATGCGGGTTTGCTGCTGCAAGAATTTAAGCGACGGTGCAATTATGGAGAATTCCTGAGCTGCTTGGAGTCGGCGGGAATTCGCCCGCGAACTGCACAGGACTACATGGCGATTTCAAAATATTGGAACCTTATCGAAGCAAAAGCGCGGAGCTCCGCGTTTTTGAAAGATTGCGAAACACTCAGCATCAATTGGGCGCTCGCTGCTGTTCGAGATGAAAAAAAATCTTTAAAGAAACCTTTGAAGTCGGCAGCAGCAGCCAGCAACCCAGACAGCGGTCGAACGTCGAGCGCGCCAGAGCAACCTATTTTGGATTTAGCGATCGGATCGCCGCCCGTTGAAACAGTACAACTGGCCCAAGGGGATTTAGTTCAAATTGGCAACAGCAACGCCCTCTATGGCGGAAATACGGGCACTGTCAGAGGTTTTGCCAACGGTGGGCGATCTGTTATAGTTCGCCTTGACGGAGGTTCGGTTCCCTCTGAAATATTTAATCTCTCTGACTTGGTTCCGCTCCCGATCCATAAAGTTGTTGCACCTACTGCACCTGCTACAATCGCTAGCGTCACGCAAGAGCAAAATGCAATGGCAGCAAGTATCGGACTAAGCAACGGTAAAACAGTATTGCCCGACTTTGGCAACAGCGATCGAATTCGGATGGAACGATCTGACCCATTCACTGTAGACGATCGACCTTTTGCAACCGCGATCGAAATTGAAGGAAACGGCGAAGCCGCACGCTGGTACGAAGAAACAGCAATCGGCGTTATCAGCAGTTCCGAAGGTTTCGACACCAATCAAGCTGCACGAATGGTCTGCGAACTTTTAAAAGTTGACTTTAATCGAAGAACAAAGGCTACTTTAGAGCTTTTTTCTTATTCACAATTAAAACAACTACTGCAATTGTGCGAGGCAGAATTAGACAACTGCAAACAAAGAGCGAGCGCTCTCGCCGATCGCTAATGACTATCTCTCGACTTTTTGGGCTTTAAGTTCTGAATTGTTAATATTTTTTAGAGAATATTGACCGCCAAATAAAACCACGGTTGCGGCGTGGTTTGCTTGCGGTTGCGCGCGGGCGCTCGCAGATTAAAGCTGCCGCGATCGACCGCGGCAGCCCCAAAAAAAATTCGACCCTCAGTCGGCTAATTTACTGCCTGCAATAGACGAGCGATCCAAATCGCTCTCTCGATCTCAACAAAATTGAATAGTGCTGGTCTTGGCTAAAAAGTCGCACCCGCAAACAACTCGATCGATTTAATTGTTTGCATTCTGGCGATTGAGGATGTCTTGCGTCTTGCGTCCGCCGCCGACGAAAGCGGTTGCTATAATTTGGTGAATTTAGGTGGCTTTACTTTAAAATCCGCCTCAATTTTCCAATCCCTCACCCACCAAAGCTTCCAGTTCAGCTAACAGCTTCTCTAGTTTCTTCTGCTTTTTGGGGTCATCCCAAACCTTAGACTTTTTCACTCTGCCATAAGCTGCATCTACGCGACTTTTAAGCGAGCGATTCGGTGCAGTCGCCGGACCTGTATTTTGGGCTTTTAAATCGGCAATGCGCTGTTTGATTTGGGTCAGAGAGAGGTCGAGATCGATCGCCTCCTCTAGTAATTGCGATCGCTCGGAGCTATCCTTAACTCGGGCGATCGCTCTGGCTTTGGTATACTCAATCCGTCCTTTCCGCAGCGCTCCAATCACATCATCTGGCAGGTTCAGCAATGGGAGGCGATTGGTTCGGAAACTCTCTGGAGTGTACTTCCCAACGAGTGCAAATATATCGCTTACTATTTGCCAATCCGAGCTGTGGATAACGTTATCCACACCTGCGCGTTCTGGGTGCGCGGCCGCTCCGAGCAAAGCAATAACTGACGAAGAGGTAGAGTTCAATTTCATTGCCAGCAATTGCAAAATCCCCTCGGTTTCCTCAATCGCATTCAAATCTTCCCGCTGCAAGTTCTCCAGCAGTGCGATGGAGAGAGCCTCTGCGTCCGTCAGTTCCCGAATCGTGACAGGAACTTCAGTCAAGCCTAACGACGACGCGGCTCGATAGCGCCGTTCTCCGGCAACTAATTCGTACTTGTTGCCATCTATGGGGCGTACCAGGAGCGGTTGCAGAATTCCTAGCTGCTTGACTGACTCCACCAGTTCTTGCATAGCTGTCGGCTCGAAATAGCGGCGCGGTTGCTGCTGGGGCAAGACAATTTTGTGTATTGAGACAAGGGAGGATGCGGCATCTTCGCTGTCGTTGATTCCTAATAGAGCCTCAACCCCTTTGATTTGATAAGGCTGACTGTCGCGCTTTTGATTCATCGCAGAGCTAAAAGTCCTTGTGCAATAGTATCGAGTACAGCGACGGCTGGATGTTTTGGATTGTACGCGGCCAGAGGTACGTGTTGCTGTGACGCATCGGCGAAAGCGACAGTCCGAGGTACGGCGGGGTAAATCGCAGCAATCTTTTCCATAGAAGTAGTAATTGACTGCAAACTTTGAAATGCCTGTACAGTACGGGGATCGTACAGCGTCGGAATCACTCCAGCAATCTGCAATTTCCGATTAGCGCGTTTCCTGACGCGAGCAATGGTTTGCAACAGCAATTCGGTTCCTTTGAGAGCTTTATATTCAGTCTGAATCGGAATTAAGACGTGAGTGGAGGAAACCAGGCTGATATAGGATAGGATGCCGAGCGAGGGAGGGCAGTCTATCAATATGAAGTCATAGTTGGGGCTGAGGGGGTCAATGACTTCTTTTAGCCGACTATCTCTCATGTCAGCCACTACCAGTTCCAGCTCTGCTCCGCTCAAATTAATATTGGAAGGAAGCAAATCCATGTTGTGAAGGTTTTTGCAGAGCGCCGCTTCAGAACCGTTCATAATGGACTCGTACACAGTTTCCTGCAACTCGGATGGTTCCAAGCCCATGAAGGCGGTAAGCGAGGCTTGGGGGTCCATATCTACTAACAAGACTTTTTGCTTCCGCTTGGCTAAATGGTAGCCTAAATTCATTGTCAAACTGGTTTTGGAGACGCCACCTGACTGGTTGAACAGCGCAATAATTTTGCTCATCTATTTTTAAGCACGCTCACTCAACGTGTTGATTAAACAATCTTAGTGGACTGCGGCTTATTGTAGGCTAATCTTTGAAAGAACTTTGAGAACCGCCTCTGATAACTGCGATCGCAGTTAGCGGTGAACTATCGCAGTTATAGCATTCTGCAGAAAGCTCCAAGGCTCCAAGGCATTCGTCCGAGGGAATAATAGTAACGGTTTGAGCGCTCTAGAATGTCAACAGCCGTCGGGCGGGATTGCTATAGCATTGAACTATCGCAGTTAGCATTGAACTAGAGATGTTGAGCGCAGTCCCTACCCATAATCTTGGACTTGGATGAAGTTCGTTTAAAGGTTTTGTTGAGTCAAATCGCTGATAATATCTAAGCTCATATTGTCAACTAATTTAGTCAGAGCCGCAGCAATTTGCTTCTCGGACAGGGGAATTCCCTCAATCAATAGCCTTACCGCTTGCTCATCTCCACAAGCGGCTGCTTTGTAAAGCTTCTCAATCAACTCCCTCGGCAACACAGACAGCGACTCAGGAGTCAGTTGCTGGGCAGGCTCATCCCGTTCGGACTTCCTAGACGACTCCTCTTCATAGATATAGCGAACATCCAAATGAAGCGCCATCTTCTCAAAAATTACCGCCTCTCGGAACGGTTTGGCAACAAAATCATCAAAGCCATTCGACAAGGCAAGTTCCTGGGTTTTAACAAAAGCATTAGCGCTCAAAGCAATAATCTTAGTATTAGAACCGTTAGGCAGAGCTCGAATTTGTTGAACAGCTTGAAAGCCGTCCAGAACAGGCATCCTCAAATCCATCCAAATTAAATGCGGCTTGTACTTTCGCCACAATTTAACAGCCAGGGTTCCGTTATCCGCGAACCGCACAACAAAACCAGCCGACTTCAATATTTGAGTTAACAACAACCGATTTGCCGACTCATCATCCGCTACCAGAATGCGATAAATTTGTTGGTTAGGTGCCAACCCCTGCACTCGTTTTTGCGGCAGTCTGTCATAAACTTCGCTCTCAGTAGCATGACAGACTTTAACGTAAAAACTAAAAACCGTTCCTTTCCCCACAGAACTTTTGACCTTAATCTCACCACCCATCAGCTTCACGAAAGAGCTACTGATTGGCAATCCCAAGCCCGTCCCCGTTTGCGATTTCCGGCCAGCTTCAGTTTGCACGAACGGCTTAAACAAACGGCTAACCTCGTCAGGGGCAATGCCTGGGCCTGTATCCTTCACAGAGAACTGGAGAAAGAATTTGGATAGCGGTTTTTTTGCCAGCAACTGGAGGCATTTTACAGTCAGCTTCACCCTACCCGCCCCAGCAAATTTAACAGCATTACCCAACAGATTAATCAAAACTTGGCGCAGCTTGCTTTCATCAGTTCGGACGTATTGCGGTACATCTGAACTGCGTTCAAAAACAAGTTGCAATCCTTTAGATTGAGTTTTGAGTTGGAACATCCCTTCTATATCATTGAGCAAACTGTACAGGTCAAAAGCATTTGATTCGAGGGTAATTTGACCAGCTTCAATCTTAGATAGCGACAAAATATCGTTGATTAGTTTCAACAAATGCTCGCCACTGCGATTGATAATATCTAAACTCGACTGCTGTTCCGGTGCAGTTTTTTTAGAGTGCACAAGGAGGTGAGCAAAGCCGATAATCGCATTCAGAGGCGTTCTCAATTCGTGGCTCATATTGGCCAGAAAGGTACTTTTAGCGCGATTGGCACTTTCGGCTGCAATTTTAGCTTGTTTTAATTCCTTCGTTTTCTGTGCAACTTGCCGCTTTAAATCGCCAGAATATTCTTTTAACCGCTGGCGAGATGCTTTTAACTGGGAATTCATGCGCTCGAAAGCACAAGCTAGGGCTTCGAGTTCGGCAACGCCACTACCCGAAACTGTTGAGTCGAAGTCGCCACCAGCTATCGCCTCTGTTGCCGAAATTAACCGCAGCAGCCGCTGTTCTATTCTTAGGGAAATGGACAGCAAAAGGCAGATAGAAAGAACCAAAGCCAGTAGCACGAGCAAAATAGTGTTGCGGGTGTTGGCCTGAACTTTGCCGGTGAAGTCGGTTTCAGGGACAACTGCTACAATCAGCCAGTTTAAGCTTGAAGAGTTTTCAAAAGGTCTGACTTGCAGTAAGTATCTAGAGTTGCTGGCAGTAAAGTTAAGATTTTGGCTGCTGTTAATAGCAGCGAGGCTGCCATAATGTTTAAGCAAATACTCTGTTGAAAGCCGGATTACTTTTTGTTGCAGAGCTTGGGTGCGAACTCGCTGCTGGGAGTCAACAGAAATAGACGGTTTTGGTTCAGTTACCTTGTTCCGAGCAACTAAATGTCCCGATCGGTCTAAGATAAAGACTTGACAGTTAGGGCTGATGTGGAAATCGTGCAAGTTGAACGTTGAGGTTGGGGTGGGAAAAGCAGAATTTGTTTTTTGTTGAGGCAATATTGTTTTTGGAGAGTCTGACCCATTTCTTTTCCCATTTGGTTTGATTGTGACTCCGGCTGTTTGACTTGGAGAAAGTTGGTTCACCGAACCAGTTTGAATTTTATTGTAATTCTTTTCTCCTTTGGCAACCCCAACCTCTTCTTTTAAGTAGTTGTCAAGAACCCCTTCTTTTAAGTAGTTGTCAAGAACTCCTTCTTTTAAGTAGTTGTCAAGGCGGTCCCAGATGCGGCTCGTTGCTTCTCCCAATAGCTGTGCAACCAAGTCGTTCATCGTCTGTCGCCCTGTTTGAAAAGAAAGCCATCCCGTCAGACATAGTAAAGTTGAAATCAAAAGAGCGTTGGGGACTGTAAGGACAACGCGCAGCGGGAGGGCAGACTTTTTTTGAACAGAGCTTTTTGGGCTGAACATTGGTTGAAAAAAGGAAGTAGTAAATGAGGAAAAAAACGTTATTTTTGGAAGGTATTACTGCTAAACTGCTTCACAAACAAATATTTGAAAGGTCAATTCACAACTCATAACTAAAGCGAAGCGTTGAGCGGGAAGTAGAAAAGTTTTCCCCTCCTCACTCACCATCCCCGCTCGCTCTCGCGCGGGCTGTTTGACTAAATCCTATTAATAGCGCCGCTCCAAACCAATAAAAATCAGTCAAAAGCCATAAGAGAACGCCACAGAATGATTGATCCTATAATAGTCAAAATATAATTTCAGTGTGCAGCCTATCTTATGTCTCTAAAATCTATCATGAAACTGACCGAACACGCCAAATCTCTTTACATCGAAACAGCTAAAAAACTCAAGGGGACAGACAGACGACAATTCATGGCATCGGTAGTCAAAGATTTAGGAATAGGTGGACAAACGTTAGTAGAACGGGAGTTAGGATGGAATAGACGGACCATCCGTAAAGGGATGAAAGAATTGAAAAGTGGTGAGCCAATTGTCGATGGTTTCAAGCGCAGTGGACGAAAGCGGGTTGAAACAAAATTACCCAACTTATTGAAAGATATTACATCGTTAGTAGACCCACACAGTCAAACTGATCCTAGCTTTAAGAGTACACGATTATATACGCGCATGACTGCCAATGAAGTCCGTCGTCAATTAATTAAACAATTTGGTTATAGTGATGAAGAACTACCGAGCGCCGAAACAATTAGAAGAAGATTGAATGATTTGGGTTATACCTTAAAACGAGTTTTGAAAACTAAACCAGTCAAAAAAATCCCCGAGACCTCAGCCATTTTTGAACAACTTGAACAAGTCAATACAGCAGCCGATAATAACCCAAATACTCTCCGAATTTCCATTGATGCCAAAGCTTCCGTCAAGATTGGAGAATTTGATAGAGGTGGTAAAAATCGGACGCCAACTATTGCAGTTGACCACGATTTTTCGACTCAATCAAGTGTGATTCCCTATGGTATTTTTCTGCCTGAGTACAATGAGCTATTTTTATTCTTCGTTACTTCTAAGTTGACGGCTGATTGTATAGTTGACTTACTTGAAAGTTGGTGGCAAACTGTTAAACACCGTTTTAGTCACATTCAAAAATTGGTCATCAATCAGGATAATGGACCGGAAAATCATTCTCGTCGTACTCAGTTTATGAAACGAATTTTAGATTTTTCCCAACAATCTCAACTGACGTTACAATTAGCTTATTATCCGCCCTATCATAGTAAATATAACCCAATAGAACGTTGTTTTGGTTGGTTAGAAAAGCATTGGAATGGTAGTTTACTTGACACTGTTGAGACTGTTGTAAATTTCGCCAAAACTCTCACATTTAAGGATAAAAATCCAGTGGTGACATTGGTAGAAACAATTTACTCCACAGGAGTTAAACTTTCGGAGTTAGCTATGGCAGAAATTGAAACCCAGATTCATCGTCTCCCCAATCTTCACAAATGGTTTGTAGAAATTTTCGCTAAACCCACATAGCTATTGGATCATTCTTTTTGTGGAGGTCTCTAAGTACAGCTATCGAGAGTTTCAGCGTCCAGTAAGGCCACAAGATTACAAACCTGGCTATACCCCTTTTAGCCAGGAAATGATGCCTTAATTCCTGATTAGAGGCTATTTTTTCGGTTCCTTGTTCTATTTTTTGTGCATAATTGATTTAGTAATAATGCGAAAAATGTTGTCTAAAACTGCGCTTATATCGAGCTTGTTACTGATATTTATTATCCTCTGTTACAGGTTGTTAAACAGTAACAAATTCTGGGCTTGGTTCTACTTTACGAGCTTTCAATTGGAGCAGGACGAGGTTGTTAAATGTAGCTCTCTTTTTCGAGTTTTGGGTTTTAGCGAAGAAGCACACCTCAACTTGGACTCGGTGATTCAACGAACCTACCCGGATGGACAATTCAAGCTATCGCAGAGTGTTACTATGCCACTGAGTAGATACGCTATTGCCGAGCTGTCACAAGACATTGAATGGGTAAACCGACAAAAGTCGTCGGTAGGTGCGTTTGTTCATGTATTGGTGCTTAAGAAAAAGCCAAATGGTGAGTATGATGTTATTTATACTTGTCGGAAGTTTATGGGCTAGTGTACTAAGCTTATCTGGGGAGCGTGTCACTTTTGCAAGGAGAAAATACAATGACAGAAATGCCAACGATTTTGAATCGCTCTGACATATATAGAAATTTTCCTAATCCATATGAGGCAGTGGATGATGATGAAATAAACAAACGAGCAGAAGCCCGAAAAAAAGGCAAACTGGTGCGTGTAATAGGAAAGTACACTCAAATAGATGCGAGACGACGACAGGAACCGCCACCCGTGTATGAAGGTATCGTTGCTTTAATGTTGGCCGAGGACACGGCAGAGCGAGCGGCAGTCTTTCTACACCCAACTTGTCATCCTGAAGCCATCAGACCTGCACAAGAAATTGCCTGGTATAACGATCGACTTGTTGTGGTAGTTGGTAGATTCGTGCCGGACTCTCCTGAGTCTCCAAACGCTGTGGCACATCTAGTTGGGCCTTGTATGCTAACGATCGACTCTATTGACTTTTGGACGCAGGAGTAAGGGATAAAAATTCAATCTTCTCTTGTGCTAGTCCTCGATCTGTAGCAATAATGGCTGTCATGTAACCGCTATGGTAGCGTCAGGAATTGATGAGAATGAAAGCGATACTTTTATTGTCGGTTTTGCTTGCTGTAACTATAAAAATATCGGGCTGCCAAGGTAAGCCTGGTGATTTCTCAAATTTAATCAGAGGAGAAAACGTGATAACAAGATTGCCAACGATTTTGAATCAATCTGACATAGAGTCAAATTTTCCTCGCCCACCCTATGGCTCCGGGGATGATGATGAAATAGATAAAAAAATAGAAGCAAGAACCAGGGGTAAACAAGTACGTGTCATAGGAAAGTACACTCAAATAGATGCAAGACAACGACCAGTACCGCCACCTGTATATCGAGGTATCGTTGTTATAATCTTGGCCGATCGCACGGCTGTATTTCTTCACGCAATGTGGCATCCTGAAGCCATCAGATCTGCACAAGAAATTGCCCGATATGACAAAAAACAAGTTGTGGTAGTTGGTAAAATGGTTCCAAGAACTCCTGAACCTCCAGAAGTGCAAGCGATGATAGTTGCGCCCTGCATGCTAACAATAGATTCGATAGAGCTAGCGTCTTAAATAAAAAATCGATCGGGGATCACGGCTCATTACGTGCGTTCTCAAAAGGGTTCTATAAGATTAAAAAATACAGGATTGCACAGAATTCGCACAAGACCGAGAATTAACACTCGATCGAGGAAATTCTATGGAACACCAAAGAATACAAAGAACCTCCAGTTGGAGTCCGACCTTCACTAAGCGCGATACTCCCTCGAACGACGAGCCACCCAAAACCGTTCAAAAGAAAACAGCCCCGGCATCGCAGCCACAACAGTCGCTGGTCGATCGCTCGCCAGAGCCATCATATGCGATGCAGCAAGACCCAGTAATGATGAGAATTCTGGCAAACAACCCGGTAGTGAGGCAAATCTTCCAACAGTATTCCCAGCCAGGTGTTGCAACGCAGGACAAAGATAGTAACGATGCAGTCCAAAAACAAACAGCCCCAGCAGCCCCAGCAGAACAGTCGCTAGTCGATCGCTCGCCAGAACCATCAGATGCGATGCAGCAAGACCCGGTGATGATGAGAATTCTGGCAAACAACCCGACGGTGAGGCAAATCTTCCAACAGCAAAAGCAGCCCGGAGAAAAATCATCTGAATCTAAGATCCAGCAGGTAGCGGCAAAAGGTTTTAGCGGAAGTTCCACATCTTTACCCCATCAAAACCAGCTCCAGCAGTCCTTTGGAGTTGACCTTTCTGATGTACAAGCATACATCGGTGGCGAGGCAGCGACAGCTTGCCAGCAGATAGGGGCACAGGCTTATGCCAGTGGGAATCAGATTGCGTTTAAAGAGCAACCCTCTCTGGAATTAGCAGCCCACGAAGCGGCCCACGTCGTGCAGCAAGCATCAGGAAAGGTGCAGCTTGCTGGCGGTGTGGGGAAGGTAGGGGATAAGTATGAGAATCATGCCGATGCTGTGGCGGCTAAAGTGGTCGCGGGCGAATCAGCCGCGCCATTAGAGAACGCCACAGAATGATTGATCCTATAATAGTCAAAATATAATTTCAGTGTGCAGCCTATCTTATGTCTCTAAAATCTATCATGAAACTGACCGAACACGCCAAATCTCTTTACATCGAAACAGCTAAAAAACTCAAGGGGACAGACAGACGACAATTCATGGCATCGGTAGTCAAAGATTTAGGAATAGGTGGACAAACGTTAGTAGAACGGGAGTTAGGATGGAATAGACGGACCATCCGTAAAGGGATGAAAGAATTGAAAAGTGGTGAGCCAATTGTCGATGGTTTCAAGCGCAGTGGACGAAAGCGGGTTGAAACAAAATTACCCAACTTATTGAAAGATATTACATCGTTAGTAGACCCACACAGTCAAACTGATCCTAGCTTTAAGAGTACACGATTATATACGCGCATGACTGCCAATGAAGTCCGTCGTCAATTAATTAAACAATTTGGTTATAGTGATGAAGAACTACCGAGCGCCGAAACAATTAGAAGAAGATTGAATGATTTGGGTTATACCTTAAAACGAGTTTTGAAAACTAAACCAGTCAAAAAAATCCCCGAGACCTCAGCCATTTTTGAACAACTTGAACAAGTCAATACAGCAGCCGATAATAACCCAAATACTCTCCGAATTTCCATTGATGCCAAAGCTTCCGTCAAGATTGGAGAATTTGATAGAGGTGGTAAAAATCGGACGCCAACTATTGCAGTTGACCACGATTTTTCGACTCAATCAAGTGTGATTCCCTATGGTATTTTTCTGCCTGAGTACAATGAGCTATTTTTATTCTTCGTTACTTCTAAGTTGACGGCTGATTGTATAGTTGACTTACTTGAAAGTTGGTGGCAAACTGTTAAACACCGTTTTAGTCACATTCAAAAATTGGTCATCAATCAGGATAATGGACCGGAAAATCATTCTCGTCGTACTCAGTTTATGAAACGAATTTTAGATTTTTCCCAACAATCTCAACTGACGTTACAATTAGCTTATTATCCGCCCTATCATAGTAAATATAACCCAATAGAACGTTGTTTTGGTTGGTTAGAAAAGCATTGGAATGGTAGTTTACTTGACACTGTTGAGACTGTTGTAAATTTCGCCAAAACTCTCACATTTAAGGATAAAAATCCAGTGGTGACATTGGTAGAAACAATTTACTCCACAGGAGTTAAACTTTCGGAGTTAGCTATGGCAGAAATTGAAACCCAGATTCATCGTCTCCCCAATCTTCACAAATGGTTTGTAGAAATTTTCGCTAAACCCACATAGCTATTGGATCATTCTTTTTGTGGAGGTCTCTTACTAATTCTTCTTCCTTTAACAATCAAGAAAGCATCCAACGCCAGCCATTAACAGTAAGTACCACAAGGGAGCGCATCCAAGGAGGCTTTCTAGGAATCGGCAACCCGAGCGAAAAAATCGCAGCAGCATTAGCCGGATTTGCCAGCCAGCTTCCAGGTTACTCAATCCTGACATTAATTTTAGGAAAAGACCCGATTAGCAATCGACCCGTAGAGCGCACGCCAGCCAGCCTAATTCGCGCCCTGCTCGGTCTAGTACCAAACGGCGATAAGATTTTTAATAACTTACAACAATCAGGAGCATTACAGAAAGCTTTTAGTTGGTTTAACGGAGAAATTGCCAAACTGAATCTCACTTTCAACGCAATTAAAACCCTGTTTGGCAAAGCTTTAAGCTCCTTAGGAATCGGAGATGCGCTCAATCCTATTGGCGCGTTTGCCAAGATTAAAAACATTATCCTCGAACCGCTCGCACGCATCAAGAATTTGGCCGCCGCTGCGGGGACAAAAGTAATGGAAATTGCCTTTGAAGGCTTCCTAAATATGGCAGGCGGTGCTAGTGGAAAGGTAATGGGAATCCTTCGGCAAGCGGGCGGCGTATTTGGCAGCATTATCAAAGACCCCGTAAGCTTTTGCGGCCACCTCGTTTCGGCGCTGCGCGGAGGCTTCCAGAAGTTTTCCGGCAATATTGCAACTCACTTAAAAAATGGCTTGACAGGTTGGTTGTTGGGTGCATTAACGGGTGCGGGTTTAACAGTTCCCGCACAGTTAGATACCAAAGGAATTGTTTCTATTGTCCTGCAAGTAATGGGAGCAACTTATGCAAGATTGCGGGGGAAATTAACTAATAAAATTGGCGAACAGAAAGTAGCGCGCCTGGAGAAAGCATTTGATTTTCTCAGGACGATCGTTACGGGTGGGTTAGCAGCAGCTTGGCAGAAAATAGCGGAATTTACTGGCAACCTGCAAGAAACAGTAATCGGTTCGATTAAAGAATGGGTGATGTCGAAGGTAATTACCGCTGCGATCGCTAAGCTGATTTCCATGTTTAATCCGGCGGGGGCAATTATACAGGCAGCGATGGCAATTTACAACACTGTCATGTTCTTTGTCGAGCGGGGGTCGCAGATAGCAGCGCTGGCTGAAGCGGTATTTAGTTCGATCGGGAATATAGCTAAAGGAAATGTGGCTGGTGCGGCTAATTATGTGGAACAAACGATGGGGCGCTCTCTGCCCGTGACGATCGGTTTCTTGGCGCGATTGATTGGGTTGTCCGGGGTGAGCGAGCAGATTAAGAATGTCATTAAGAAGATTCAGGACAAGGTAGAAAATGCCTTAAATAAGTTGGCGAATTTTATTGTCGAGAAGGGTAAGAGTTTGCTTGCTGGAGGTGGAGGGAAAAATAAACCGGATACATCAACGCAGGGAAATAACAATGGGAGAAGCTCTAATGGTGAAGTCAAACTTGAAAAGGCTTTCACAATGGTCTCAGAGGCACATCACCTTTACTTTGAAGCTAAGAAACCTAAAACCCCCAAAGTTGAGATGGCGACTGGCAGGCGTGACGTTCTTGAGAATAAAGTCCGAAGAGCGATCCAACAAGAGGAGCAAGGAGCGCGTCGCCCTAAATTACTTAATCCTTTGAAACAGATCCAGGCAAAGCTTGCGAGTATGCAGTGGGTTTGGGAAGCTAATGATGGAAACTCTCAAAAGGAGCGACAAATCCGATACGAATATCTACAAATGCTGGAAACCATTGCCACAGTGCTTACAGGTCTTGGTGCCGAATTTGGCATTAGCGACCTGGAGTTTCTAGGACATCCCTCGAAATATGCAGAGCAAGATTCAGATGGAAAAACTAGGCTGAAACAAGAGTATCGCAATAAGGTTCGGACCTGGTTCTACCCAAATTCATATCGGTCTAACGTGGAGCAATGGAAGAAGACACGATTAGCTACCCTAAAAATAGGTGCACCTTCCGGTCATTTTAAAGATGAAATGACCGGAAAGTTTGAACCAATTAATGTCTCAAATTTGGCAACAAATGTAACAATAGATCATATAAGTCCAGGAGTATCAAGACACTGGAACACGGATAATGGAGGGCATAACCAAAAACAAGATAAGCGAGCCGATTTCTATAATGAAACCAGCAACATGAGGTTGGTTGCACACAAAAATAACAGCAGTGATGGCTCGCGTAACGCACCAGCATACAACCCCGAAGTTGGCCCTAATTTTAGAGGACCAGATGATAACCCATAGGAGACAGGCATGGACGCATTTAATTTATGGAATCCCTACGCGATCGCACCACGTGTCTTGGAATTCGATGTAACACCAACAGAGGTTGGCATTTTGAAAGACGGAACAATAGATTGGATTTCCCATTGCCTTCGCGCTTTGGGAATCAACCTCCTGCCAACTCAATGGAGTATTGTTCCTTTTCGCAGTAATTTCTATTCCGATTATCCTGATGAGCTTGAGTGGAAGGATCGCTGGCCGATTGGCTGGTTAATTAGAGTCGAGCTTAATGAAGACATTCCTATTCTATCTGCCTTTTCTAACCGATTTCCTGTTGGTATTGACAAGCTCGATCTGTCGGCTGAAAGTGGCTATTACGATCCTCGTCATGAAACTAACGCACTCACGGTATCTGAATTTGCAAGTGCTGTTGGGAACTCAGAGAGAATTCAGCAGGAATTTATTCGGCGTGCTAGAGTCGCCCTCGGTGAAGCTCCTCACTTTCAACTATCTATACGCATTCTGCCGGATCGGAATTGGCAGCTCCGCACGCTGATTGAGAACACTGAGTTTCCAAATTTTGTCTTTGGTTTGGACGGGCTGCGGGATTATTTGTACCAGCAGGGAGGCGCTATTACCTGGAGGAAAGCTTTGAACTCAAATCCGCCCCCAGCAACACTAAATTTGCACTCTATTTCACCTGACACTCTTGAGTGGAGTCAAGGAGTTCCTTCAAAAGATGAGCTTTGTATCATCTTCCACTCAGAGCAACCCGGTCTTTTTGGAGTAGATACTGGAGCTGCTCAGTTAGCGAGAGCTTTTGACGATATTGAACCTGCACAAAACCAAGCCAAGCTGGCGGAGTTAATTGCAGCTCTTGTTATGGATGAGGATGTTCGAGTTCGCAGTGGCGCTATCCAATTTTTTCAGCAACGCCCTGACGTACCGGACGGTAATATTTTGTCAGAAGCATTTGAATTGCGATCGCCATTGTTTATTGGAGTAGAAGCAGATCCACAAGAGCTTTCAGGGGATCTACAGTTCCAACTTGCTCGCGCATTGGCAGAGCGAGCGAAAACTGGTGATGTTTTAGCCCGTGAGACTTTAAGACGAGAAGCACTCCGTCCTGGCTGTGGCGAGTCAACAATTATTGCACTGTTTCTCACTGACCGGGATTGGTTGTTTGAGAAGGCTGGCGATATAGTCATTAAGACTCCTGAAATAGCTGTATTACTAATCGGAAAAATAGTTCGCCAGCAACAAGACCTGCGTCCATTCCTTCTATCTGTAAATGGGCGTGTGTCTAGAAAATTGCTCCAGACAGCTCTCACAGATGCCGCACCTGAAAATTTGGCAGACTATTTGATTTTGCTTACCGATCGAGTAGAGTAACTTAATTACACCTGACATCTTGCATCATTCTCAATAAGCTCGCAAGAAACCGGGTTTTTGACGAAAAATAGTCGCTTTTATGCAGAGTATGAGCCAAAAACCCGGTTTCTGGAATTGCTGCAAGGTCTCAGTTACACCCAACCTTTAATTTCCTCATCGGTTAAAGTTCTCTCCAACTTAATATACTCAGCCTTAGTTGCTGTTAATAAATGTTTCATCATCACCGCTTCCCCAGCCTCAGCAGCCATAAAAGCTGCATTCAAGGCAATATTGCGAATATTTCCACCTGCTACATTTAACCGTCCTAATCTGGCAAAATCTAAACTCTCTGTCGGCGTATTTTTCGGGAAAACTCGTCGCCAAATTTCAGCCCGCTCCTTAGTATCTGGAAAAGCATACTTCACTACAAATCTAATGCGGCGCAGAAAAGCTGTATCTAAAGAATCTTTTAAATTTGTCGTTAAAATAGCTAAACCTTGGTAGGATTCCATCCGCTGCAACAGATAGCTAACTTCCATATTAGCATAGCGATCGTGACTGTCTTTAACATCCGAACGTTTGCCAAAAATCGCGTCAGCTTCGTCAAATAACAAAATTGTCGCTCCACCTTCAGCAGCATCGAAAACCCGGCGCAAATTCTTCTCAGTTTCGCCGATATATTTGCTAACTACAGAACTTAAGTCAATCCGGTAAAGATCCAGTTGCAATTCTGTTGCTAATACCTCTGCTGACATCGTTTTTCCAGTGCCAGACATTCCGGCAAATAAAGCGCTAATTCCCAAACCCCGCCCTCCTTTACTAGCAAATCCCCATTGTCCGTAAACTTTGGTGCGCTGTCTGACGTGAGCGGCAATTTCTTGCAAGGTATTGTGCGCTGTTGCTGGTAATACTAAATCGTCCCAACTTGCAGCGGGTAAAATGCGTTGCGCTAAGTCATCTAATTGTGGACGGGATTGAGCGCGACAGGTGTCCCACAATCGATTTTGGATGGCGGCAGACCGATCGATCTTAATTGTTTCCTGTGGGGCCAACTTATCTGTAAAATCCGTTCCGACTATTTCTGAAGTAAAACCGATCGCTTCATCACAAACAGCATAAATTGTTGGAGCATTGAGGTTGAATTGTTCTACTAATAATTCTACTTGTCCGTTGAGAATTGGAGCGATTTTTCCCAAAGCATTTTGCCAGATTTCTAGTTGTTCTTGTTTTGTGGGAGGATTGACATCAAAAGTAATGAAAGGATTTCTTGAGGCTCTGCGCCGATCGAGCGTTGCGATAATTAACGGACTGGAAATCTTGGCAATAAATTGAGCGATAGCATTTTCTTTAGCTGCGTCTTGGAGTTCCATTTCATCGCAGTCTAATAGCAAAGCATATTGATTCAGCTTCGCTTCTCTCTGCCACAGTAATATTAACTCGTTCAATTCGGCGGTAACGGTCGGAATTACAGCGGTAGATACGGCTGCTAATTTCAGATTGGCTAGTTCACAGGCAGCGAGCGCAATTTCGGTTTTAGATGCTACTTCACTGCCGCATAATTGTACGATCGGTAGCGGGCGAGCGGTAATTGGTAATGAGTCAAAAGCAAAATTGCTTGACTGGCGGACTCTGTTCTCCGTCCAAATTCCTGCTATTTGGGATGCTAGCGTGAAGTGCGATTGAGTTAACGACAGGCTGGGCGATCGCACCATTTTTCCACTACTAATAGACACTGGTTCGATAATACCTTTAAATGCTGCATCCAAACAATCTACTCCCATTAAATAGTGCAAAATTCGCTCGTTAATTTGCAACTGGCTGCTGCTGAGAGTTTCTCGATGGCGCACTACTTCAATTAACTGCCAGTAGCGTAACGGACTATCTGGAGAAATAGCATCCCAATGAGGCATACTCAAAGCTGACATTGCCAGATTAAATGTAGGGTAACTCAGTGCCGCAGATTCCTGAGCTTGGGCGCACAAATCGGCAAAACAAGGATCTAACTCTGTAGCAACGCATAGCAGCAACACATTACGCTCAAAATCTGATAGTTTAAATTCGCGACAGAGCTGTTGCAGGGCTGATGGTTTCGGAAGCAGGGTTTCGGCGACCTCAATTGCTGCTTGAATGGCGGCTTCTTCGCTCGATCGCGACTCATCTTGCCGTCGTGCAACAAAATTTTCTAATACTAAGCGTACTCCAGCAGCCGACGCTATCAGGTAGCGATAGTTACCAGATGACCAGTTATCGATCGTGTTGGCGTTCATGGCATGATGTGGGGGGTAGGTTGCGACTCAATTTTCTCTGAAGTTTTGTTAACCGATCGCAGCAAAAAGCTAAATCTCAAGTATTATACTAATCGAATCTAACTGCAATACCTTTGTCAGGAGCAGATATGAGCTTCGATCGAGTACAGAAATCCGCCTCATCGACTCCAGCTTCCAGAGAAAACAGCGCTGTCTCGATCGAACGGAAATTAAAGGAGCCTTCAGCTTCGCGCGTGCCTGAAATTTCCGCAAAGCTCAGTCCTATGACAACGGCACAGTGGCTGCAAAGCGATTTGGTCATGAGAACCATGCAAGGCTTTGAGCGCAAAGAGGCGGAAAACTCCGCCCCAGCTCGCTCGGACCAAAATGCTTCGTCCGTTCAACTCGAATCGCTAGAACAGCCAGAATCGGAAGCAGAGGAACAGGTACAAACAAAGGCGGCAGACTCTGCCCCAGCTCGCTCGGACCAAAATGCTTCGTCCGTTCAACTCGAAGCTCTAGAACAGCCAGAATCGGACTCAGAAGAACAGGTACAAACAAAACTGACAGTCGGTAAGAGAACGCCACAGAATGATTGATCCTATAATAGTCAAAATATAATTTCAGTGTGCAGCCTATCTTATGTCTCTAAAATCTATCATGAAACTGACCGAACACGCCAAATCTCTTTACATCGAAACAGCTAAAAAACTCAAGGGGACAGACAGACGACAATTCATGGCATCGGTAGTCAAAGATTTAGGAATAGGTGGACAAACGTTAGTAGAACGGGAGTTAGGATGGAATAGACGGACCATCCGTAAAGGGATGAAAGAATTGAAAAGTGGTGAGCCAATTGTCGATGGTTTCAAGCGCAGTGGACGAAAGCGGGTTGAAACAAAATTACCCAACTTATTGAAAGATATTACATCGTTAGTAGACCCACACAGTCAAACTGATCCTAGCTTTAAGAGTACACGATTATATAGCGTTTCTCATAAAGATGAGGTACAATAACAGCAGTGAGTAAACCAATTCCTCATATCGGATAATGTAACTTGATTGAAGGCAAACTCTATCGCTTTTGCTAATTCTCGGTAATTAGTCGTCTTGATAGAACGGAGAATGTTTTTGAGTTTTGACCATAAATGTTCAATTGGTGAGAAGTCGGGCGAATATGGTGATAAGTATATTATTTTTGCCCCTTGACTTTTGATGGCTTTTTCTATTTCTTCGCTTGTGTGAATAGTACAATTGTCCATCACTACACAAGCACCTTTCCAGAGTTTTGGTACGAGCTTTCGGATGATAAAAGCCTCAAATGTAATTGTATCAGTTGTACCTATTAAGTTGACTGATGTTAGGACTTCATTGACTGATATAGCTCCAATTATTGAGACATTTTTCCCCCGTTTATTTGGTTTTTGTCCCCGAGCCCTTGAACCTTTTAGAGAACGAGCATATAACCTAACCATTGCTAAGTTGACTCCTGATTCATCAATGAATATTAAGTCTTTAAAACAAACTTCTCGGACTTTTTGCCAGAACTCATATCGCAGACCCTGAACTCGGTCAGTGCCTTTCGCGCTCGGAAAGAGAGTTTTTTTTTAAAAGTCATGTTTAAGAGTTTTGCCATTCTTCCCATCGTTGCCACGCTGATGGTAAAACCAATTTTCTGGTACAGTAAATAACGGAGTTCTTCGAGAGTTGCATCATTATTTTCTTCAATCAATTCGGCTAAAATCAGTAGTTGTTCTGCATTGAGTTTCAATTTGACTCCGCATCGCTCAGTTCGAGGAGCAATGTTTTGGGTCTCACGATACTGCTTAACCAATTTTTGGACGAAACTTAGGGCCACACAAAAACGGTTAGCTATTGCTCTTTGTGACAGCGGTTCATTATGGTACACATCCATAATTTTTTGTCTAAAATCAATCGAATAAGTTTTCATTTTTACTAATGTGTGATACTTACTAAAATCCTTGATATTTGTCATTCGAGTGACTGCTGTGGGTCGAGCGATTGTTCGCTCGCGCTCCATTTAATTAGAGCTGCATAACATTTTGGGGTTCTATATTTTTCACTCCGTTCAAGTCAGTTATATCATACCTCATCTTTCTGATAAATGCTATATACGCGCATGACTGCCAATGAAGTCCGTCGTCAATTAATTAAACAATTTGGTTATAGTGATGAAGAACTACCGAGCGCCGAAACAATTAGAAGAAGATTGAATGATTTGGGTTATACCTTAAAACGAGTTTTGAAAACTAAACCAGTCAAAAAATCCCCGAGACCTCAGCCATTTTTGAACAACTTGAACAAGTCAATACAGCAGCCGATAATAACCCAAATACTCTCCGAATTTCCATTGATGCCAAAGCTTCCGTCAAGATTGGAGAATTTGATAGAGGTGGTAAAAATCGGACGCCAACTATTGCAGTTGACCACGATTTTTCGACTCAATCAAGTGTGATTCCCTATGGTATTTTTCTGCCTGAGTACAATGAGCTATTTTTATTCTTCGTTACTTCTAAGTTGACGGCTGATTGTATAGTTGACTTACTTGAAAGTTGGTGGCAAACTGTTAAACACCGTTTTAGTCACATTCAAAAATTGGTCATCAATCAGGATAATGGACCGGAAAATCATTCTCGTCGTACTCAGTTTATGAAACGAATTTTAGATTTTTCCCAACAATCTCAACTGACGTTACAATTAGCTTATTATCCGCCCTATCATAGTAAATATAACCCAATAGAACGTTGTTTTGGTTGGTTAGAAAAGCATTGGAATGGTAGTTTACTTGACACTGTTGAGACTGTTGTAAATTTCGCCAAAACTCTCACATTTAAGGATAAAAATCCAGTGGTGACATTGGTAGAAACAATTTACTCCACAGGAGTTAAACTTTCGGAGTTAGCTATGGCAGAAATTGAAACCCAGATTCATCGTCTCCCCAATCTTCACAAATGGTTTGTAGAAATTTTCGCTAAACCCACATAGCTATTGGATCATTCTTTTTGTGGAGGTCTCTAAGCCGGGAGATCCCTACGAACAAGAAGCCGACAGCATGGCAGCGAAAGTCATGGCAATGCCAGAGTCCGCCGTACAAGAATCGATTCAACGCCAAAATCCCCTCTCAAACGGAAGCGAGCCAAATTCTCCAACAAATTCGCACGCTCCTGCGGTGCAACGCTCGGCGACTGGAGAGGAAGCAGAAATCCAGATGAAGTCGGGGACGCGACAAGCAGCCGACGGCAGCATTCAAGCAAGCAAGAGCATCGAAAGCCGCCTCGCTGATTCGCAGGGTGGAGGCAGCCCTTTACCCCAAGAAGTGCGCGGTTTTATGGAGCCGCGGTTTGGGGCAGATTTCAGCAACGTTAAAGTACACTCCGACTCGAATGCCGTGCAAATGAACAAAGAGTTGGGAGCTCAGGCATTTGCTCGTGGCAGCGATATTTACTACGGGGCTGGAAAATCTCCGGGCAGCAATGAATTGACGGCCCACGAACTGACTCACACCATCCAGCAAACAGGGGGCAAACAGCTATCAGCTTCGCCAACAGTCAGTCTGAGATCGAACAAAGAAACGTTCCAGGGCAACTCGATCGCACCACCCTCTCTCGATACTCCCACCAAAACGCTCCCGGAACCAGAAAAATCACCGCCTGAGAGCGAGAAAACCACCCCTTCCCAACCGGAACAAAAAACCACCCCACCAGCAGCACCCCAACCGGAAAAAGCCGAAAACGCCAACGCACCAGAGAAGCAAAACGGTTTTGGGATGTTCGAGCAGTTAGGTCAGGTCAAAGCAATTGCAGGCAAGCTGCAGTCAGTATTATCCGGTGCGGGGGGCGTAATTTGGTCGATCGTCAAAGATCCAGTAGGCTTCCTGGGCAATTTAGTCGCGGGTTTGAGGCAAGGATTCGGCAACTTTTACGCCAACGTCAACACCCACTTGCAAACAGGCTTGATGGGCTGGCTGACAGGAACCCTCGGGCCGATGGGCATTCAGATACCGGAGGATGTGTTCAGCCTCAAGGGTGCGTTCAGCATGGTAACTCAAGTGCTGGGAGTAACCTGGGATTACATTCGCACAAAAGCAGTCAAGCAATTCGGGGAACGAACGGTTGCCCGGATGGAGAAGAGCTCAGAAATCTTCCAGATGCTGGCTAAAGGACCGATGGGACTGTGGGAACAAGCAGCAGCTCGGTTCGACGACCTCAAGGAAACGACGATCGACCAAATCAAAAATACCATCGCCACCCAAGTAATCCAAGCCGGTATCAAATGGATGATGAGTTTGCTAAATCCAGCTTCGGGTTTGGTGAAAGCAGCATTCGCTATTTACGACATCGTGACATTCTTTACCCAAAGAGCCAGCTCGGTGGTAGAGCTGGCACAAGCGGCAACCGGGGCAGTGGCGGCTGTGGCATCGGGTTCCGTCGGCGGTGCGGCATCAATGGTAGAGAATGCCCTGGCGCGCAGCATACCGGTAGCGATCGGTTTTATGGCTTCGCTGTTGGGAATTAACGGTTTGGCCACTAAGGTGCAGGAAATTGTCAAGAAGGTGCGCGTTAGGGTTGATGGGGCTATTGATGGGGTGCTGCTGAAGGCTAAGGATGTATTTCTGAAAGAGAAGGTCAAGGGCAATAAGGATAAGAGTATCCTTGACAGTAAGGACGATCGAGACTCTCAAGTTTCTGAAACTTCCGATTTAGAACACGACAGAAAGGTTACGGTAGGGTTGGAGCAGCTTCACCAAGAGCAAGCTCGCTATCTGAAAAATGATGCGATCGCCAAAGAAGATGCCCAGAAAGTTGCGGCGAAAGTCAAAGCAGAAAACCCTGTTTTCAAGTCAATTACAGTGGCTGATAACAAGGAAACTTGGGATTATGCTTACGTTGCCAGTCCCCTAGAAGAGGCGTCAGGAGCAAAGAAAGCAGAAAAAAACTCTATTAACCCTGAAAAAGAGACAGAGAAAGTCGAGAAACAGGAGTCACTTGATGGTAAATCGCCAGAAGAGTTAGTTAAAGCAGCAGGCAGTATCTGGAAAGAGGTAAAGAAACGATACCTCAAAGATACAACCACGATGAAGAGAATCACTGACTACCGCAAACAGGAAGTTGCTCGTATAACCGCTTTGGTTAAACAAAACTTGAACGCAGATTTCAACTCTTTAATCGCAGGAAGCGATGAGCTTACTTCAGATTACGATGTCACTTTCGATGCAGGAAAAAACAGCACAGTCGAAATCCAAGCAGTGAAAGAATTTAATAGGCTCTTCCGCCTTGAGTGGGGTAAGGAGTCTGGCACCGTTTTCGATACGAATGTCTATACAACTGGTCATATGCCGCCAGGGGTAGGAGAGCTTAAAATAAAAGAGTTAAATCAACTGAAAAAACAACTAGAGAATGCTCCTCCAGGCCAAAAAAGAGCGCTAATCCTGCAAATAGCTCAGAAGAAGTCGCAGATCAGACGTGAAGCACGAAAACTTCAAAAGGACAATCAATCTGAAACGCAAGAGCAACTGACAAAAGGGTCAGAAAAAGCCTATGTGGCTACACTGGACGTGATGTCTTTAATAAAGATACGACGGTTTATGACAGACCAAGAATGGCATGATTATACAAAATATATGCTGAATCTCTTTGATGACAAAAAGGACGTGGCGGTTAAGGTAGAAACCAAACGTCGTCTCCGAGAAGCTAATCAGATATACAAAGATGCTCAAAGGAAGTTGGACTCTAGAATTCTGGTTAATAACAATGAAGAGGTGGAAATTATTGGTGAGGGCTTCAATAAGCAAGTCAAGGGATTCGATCGGCGAAGCAAGGGCAAAATACCCGCTCAGCAACTCGAATATCTCGAAAAGCGCGTCCAGGAGATTAAGGATAAAAATCTGGACGCTGAGATGCAAGCTAACAATCGACTCTATGAGGATTATCTTGACGAAGTTGAGAAAATATTAACTGAAATTGAGAAAACCAAGAGGCAATGGAATAATACTGAGGATGAGAAAACTAAACTAAACCAACTGACCTTAAATTTGCAAAAAATGCGTAGCATCGCTCTTGTGTTTGCGAACGAAGCCTATCATACAGGAGGAGCTGTCGAGGCAGTCGTGCTTAACCAACAGCTAGACTTGAAGTTGCCTCTTCGGATTGAGCGGTACTTGGAGTCAATCAATGAGAACACTGGCTTTTTTGTAGAACAAATCGAACATAATGAAGACTTAGGCACCGCTTTCTGGAAAAGTGGCAAGTACCTGGAACGGATCTGTTACGGAGCGAGCAAAATCAAATTAAAGGATTTCAATCCGCCATCAAAAAACACAAGTATGCTGAAAATGAGCCTAACACTGATGGATATTAAGAAAGAAAAGAACGATTACAAAGGGAAGTACAAAGAAAATGAGCAAAAGTCGATAGCTCAACAAAAATCGGAAGATGCTGTGACTGTGGCAGCAAAAGAGGGATATACCTCCAAAGAAAGTCTGAGAAAAGAGGTGTTGGAATTGAACCTGACAATAAACGCTGAAGTCCGGAAGCGAATGAGGAATAAATATACAGGCTATTAGTTTAAGGAAGGACAAGCTCTCGGAGAACAATTTTCTCTGTTCTCCTCCTTGTCCCTGTATCGAACTGTCCCTTCTTAGACTAATAGTCAATACACAATAGCACCCAAGTTCACTAACTAAAAGGGACAAACACTTAAAAATACATATTCAAGGATAAATGCTAATGGAAACAGAGTATGGGTTTATTATTTTGCGCGATGTGCCCAAAAAGGAAGCACGAATAGATGTATTCTTTTCTGATATTGAAGGTGGATTTCGTGGATTTCAGTTGGTTCCGGCTGGCGTTCATTATGCCAGCGTGGAAGTTGATGGAGAACATAAAGGTTTTTGGTGTTACTTGCAACCAAATGAAGCTATAGTTAAAATTTTTAACTCTTCTTTACAGCAATTTGAGGATGATGAACCAGAAACCACTGCTCGGTATCAACAATTAGCATTAGGTGGAGCAATGAGCCAAGCTTTAATCGCCTACGATCGTAATTGTTGGACAATATGGGAGCAACTGACTAACCACATCAATGCGGCTGATTTCCCCCCAACTCTCCATCAAGAAGAATCTATCAATCCTCCAGATAACTTACGTTCGGAGGAGCTTGCCGATTGGATGGGAAAGCAGCAAAAAACCCGTTTTGAGCAAGCCTTATTTGATACCCACGACGGTGATATAAATGCTTTCCTAGCAGAGCTCCAGTTTGCTTTTATCCGTTGGTTCATCGACGAGCGAGACATCGAAGCATTAAATCGATGGCGTCACCTTTTGCAAGCTCTATACAATGCAGGCGATCGCGGTATCTCCAAAGCTCCGGCTCTCTTTGTCAAATCAATCGATTTGCTAATGTTGCAGTTCGACTGTTTGGATGACGCCATATTTACACCTGACAGTTTTATTATCAGTCAAGCCACATATCTTGCTGAAGACATGATTGATTCAGAAATTGAAGAAGTGGCGGAGAAAGGGTGCGAGTTTGCAAATTATCTAGAAGAACGATAATTTAGCTGCGCTGAGGAACTGTTATGTCTGCTTACATAATTCTGCGAATTGAATATCTGCAATCATTAATGATGCAGATCGGTTATAAACTGCAACACATTCAGCACTACGAACACCTGTTCCACAACGTTAGCAAAGAAAGACAAAAAGCGCGCAAATTAGACCGAGTTGGTCTTTTATTTGCCAAATACGGTCACCGTGCCATAGAGGCTTTGAACGAACTCGATAAGAGTTTTAAGGACGCGGGTGTAGCTTTTGACCTGAGTCACACATCTGCAAAAAGTATTGTAGCCGATTTGGAAATGGAATTCGTCAAAAAGGCAAGCGATGGAACTCCTCAAGAAAAAGTGTCCCAAGCTGTTCAAGCGGCAGGAGTTGTCAGTAAAGACTTAAGAAAAGGTCAAAATTTAGACTTAGAGGTAATGCAGTCAAGCTGGAAAGAGCTAGCTATAAAAGTGCTGGCTAGAATCCCTTCTTTGCTTAACCAGCCAAAATCAGAGTAAAGGGATAAAATTCAGACAGAAGTTAAAGTTGAAGGAGTTGACGATCGTTATGTATGATTACTCTTACATTATTATGCTAAATGTACCCCCATACCAGGCGCGGATAGATTTTTTATCTACCCCTATTGATGACAAATTCGCGGGATTTCGAGAAGTTCCCTACGGACTTCATTACATTAACGTAAAAACTCAAAACAATTACCCAGGTTTTTGGTGCTACGTCAAATCAGATCAAGTGGTAGTGAAGATGCTCAGGGCAAGGAGTCAAGAGTTTGAAGATCGCGATCCAGTGGGTACAGCTCAGTATCAGGAGCTACTATCCGTTGGATTACTAAAAAACCACATGATACCTTACGACCATAAAAAATGGGGCAGTTGGGGATTACTCACGTGCCACATCGATCGCAAATATTTTCCTGTCACTCTTCATACCTCACCACAACACCTTAGCCCCAGTCAACCATCTCAACTCGACTGGGAAAGAGAAGTGTTTGAAACTCATAAAGGTAGTTCCCTCTCCTTTATGAGTGAGTTTCAGTTCGCTTTTATTCGCTGGTATGTTTCAGACTTAGATTGTCCGGCTACAGATGTAGAAGCGTTCAACCGTTGGAGTTATCTAGTAGAAGCTACTTGCAATGCTGACATAGCTAGCCTAGCCAAAGCTCCTGAGTTGGTCAATGTCATAGCAGATGATTTGATATCACAATTTAACTCATTGGACGATTCCTTACTCCCCGCCAACGATCCGCTTGTTAATGCAGCTAGACTTTTGCAAGAAAAGATGCTCAATGGTGAAATTCCCTATTTAGTCTCCCAGGGAAGGAAATTAAAAAAATACCTGGACGAACGCTACGGGAACTTTGGATGAATCAGCAACAGCAACAGTCGCTGGCGAGTAGCTTAATAACTTCACTCACAAAATCGCTTATTTAATAGACATCTTCCAAAAATAAACGGTTGACCGATCGCTCTCAAATTATAATGGAGTTCGATTCCCAAAACAGGAGCTAGCTACGAAAACATATTGAAAAGAATCAATCCGAGACTCCAAGAATGTTAGATATAGACTCGGAATTTTGCAACCCGAACTATAAAATCAAAGGAGCGATACCTAGCGATGGCGATCGTTCAAGCGATGATAACACTTTATAACACCGTCACGTTTTGCAATCGATCGATCGGACGCGATATTATTGACTTAACTACTAATTCTCTGCCTTAAACTAAAAGAGTATCGCATTGAGCGAATGTTGGCAACATAATGGAAGGGGCGATTTTCAGAGCTTAGAAAGCCCGGTGCCCTTAAGAAAATGATATTGCCTGGTTTTGTAGCGATCTTAACAGCATTAGTTCCTTGACGATCGCTACATAAATAAAAATCTCCTATTCCATCAATATTAAAAATACATACTAAATTAATAGCACTACGCCAATCTCGATGGGGTGAAATACCCAGTTTCCCTGGCTGATAGCATTGGAGCACCGCCGAATTGAAATCAAGCACAGAACTGAAGGGATAAAAAGATAAGTCCGCTAACTTATTAGCTATCAGAGTTTGAAAAGCAGCTACTAGCTTCAGATAAAGTGAGTGAGGTGAGAAACTCTCGAAGGAACTAAAAGCTTTGACAACAGTGTTTTCTCCTTTGCCAAATACGCCATGTTCTGGGGTAAAGCTGAAAAGCTTCGTTTCTTGGAGTAAAGCTAGCCTTGGTTTTTCCTGGAGAAGGGGAATGGAAACTGCTCCAGTGGCTGATAGCTCTTCAATAATTTCAGTGATATTGAAAAGCTCTAGATCGAAGAAATACGATCGATTTTTCATAATTTGATAAGATGCTCAATGGTGGAATTCCAATTTTGTATCAAGAGGGGCAGAAATTAAAAACTTATCTAGACGAACGCTATGGCAGTTAGCCCTAGCAGTATTGAAACTTGTGTAGTTTGTCAACTGAGCCGAGCAAGTTAATGTTATACTGGATCGCCCTCAAGTAATACAGTTTCTCCAAATTCGTGCAACAGCGACCGGAGTAGTTAAATTGCGATCGCTATATTTATTGTAAGTTTATATTGTAGCAGCTTTTTGGAGAAGTAGTACAACGCAAGCTAACAAACTACTTTTCTAAATCAGAACCGCACTGATACGCTGGTGAAAGCAAAAACAACTCATGGTGCAGAGCTACCCTAAAGTTTTGGAGGGGTCATTAGAAAAACTTATAATCTGTAGAATCCATAACAGATCGCCGATCGAGATTGGTTGTTTGAGAAAGTTGGTGATATATTGATTGAGACTCCTTGTAGGAATGACTGCCCATGACAACTCAAACCGAAACTTACCAACTAGACACCGAATTTACCCTGCGAGATTCCTCCCAATCTCCTCTAACCATCCACGCCTTAACTCTCAGCATAACTACACAAGACCGCCGACCGATCGAGTCGCGCCTCACTTTTCAAGTAACTCCTGAAACCTACCAACGCATCGACACAGAATCGCTATTCAATCTCAAACCAGAATTGCGATGTTCCCTCACGGGTACAGAATTTACCAGCGACTCCCCCATTGAAATTATAGCGTGTTTAAAACCTGAATTAATAACGCCAATCGCCGACATACCAACTTACCTCAAAACCCTCAGTGAACAACAAGACAACTCACTGTTATTTACTAAAAATTGGTTGGCTTTGCAAGTAAAGCAACGCGAAACCAGCTATCGCACCTTCTGGGATTATCTCAATCTAGAAGCAATGACTGTCGGCAACATCAATAACGAAAAAGTTAACGATGCGATCGTGAGTTTTTTTAAAGATTGTGCTGAAGCGAATCTTCTGTCAATGAATGGCGAAACAATTTCTCAAGCACTGCTAGAAGTAACTAAAGAATTTGAAGAATGGGTAGATGCGAACTTCTCAAATATTAACGAGGAAAGTATTGCTGGGACAATAGAGTCGATCGGCAAAAGTTTTGAAGAATTAGCCGCATCTAGTTCTTCTGAAACCGAGCGCGATATTTTGTCCGCTCTGATCGAGTTTTTCGCCTCAGATGACTGGCCTTTTGTCAAAATTGACGGCGAGCCTGTTTTGCGCGCGTTATTCGCAGGTAAAAATGGAAAATGGACTTGCTACGCCAAAGCAAGAACCGAAAAAACGCAATTTGTCTTTTACTCTATTTGCCCGGTTAGCGTGCCGGAATCGAAACGCTTAGCTATTGCAGAATTCATCACGAGAGCTAATTATGGCACGATTATTGGCAATTTTGAACTAGACTTTGCAACCGGTGAAATTCGCTACAAAACCAGCATCGATATATCGGGTTCGACGCTGGCTTCTACCCAGATAAAACAGTTGGTTTATGCCAACGTGATGATGATGGATGAATACTTGCCAGGAATTTTATCTGTTATCGATGGCGATGTGGAAGTAAAAGATGCGATCGCATCCATAGAATCCCCACCAACAACGCAATCGGACGGTGCTCCCGCCCGTAATGAATCCCCACTAGAAAATCCCCCCTCACCCGATGCTCGCTCGCAACCAGTAGAGATTAAAAATACTCCCCCCAGCACCGTTATACTTCCCGACGAGCCAAAACCAAACCTCAACAACAATTCTTTTCCTCCTTTACCACAGGCAGCTACTCCTGTCAATAATATCGAGCAATTACCGACTAATTCGCCGTCAGAAAAACCCAAACCTATAGGCGAAATATTATCCCTGTTAACCTTAGAAGAAATAGCCGATTTCGATCGAGTTAGGGTGATGTTACATACCAAACAACCCTTCGCAGCCAAAACTCTTATGACAAAACTGGAAAAACAACTCACAGCCAGACTCAACGCAGATGGTTCAACGATTTTTGCGGATAGCAAGAACTTCTTCGATCAGAACAAGACACCTTTAAAAACAGCGAACCTAATTCGTCGTTATTGGAATTTGTTTGAACGAAGCACGCAACTAATAGAAGGGGGGGAAAATAACGCACCATCAATTAGACAAGCAATTACTCCGACATTATTGGTTGTCGAAAAACTAGCCCATCGCATTGAAGCCCGAATAGCACAAATTGTCGCAAGTTATGTAGACGCAAAATTAGAGATAGAATGTTTAATTGAAATTGAACAATTAACAGAACAATTGACCTATTGCCTCGAACAACTAAAAAATAGTACCTGAGAGTTATCGCATTCACATACCTCCCTTTACTTACCAGCGTTGTATCAATTTGCAACATCCACCCCAGCCAACAAGCGATCGCTCCTACCCAATCTTGCAGTAAAATATACGAAGGCAAAAAACTCACAACCATGCCAGAAGATTATTACTACCCTCAACCAGAAGACTACATCGGAGCCGGACTTGCATTTCCCTTACAAGTCAACGTACAAGGTGGCGTCCAACTCAGCTCAAGTAGCCACAACATCGAAGAATCTATAGTCATAATCCTGCGAACGGATTTAGGAGAACGGGTGTACCGACCAAATTTCGGCTCGCGACTGTCAGAATTAGTCTTTGAACCGATGAACGTTCAAACTCTACTTCTGATCCGTTTATACGTAGAACAAGCATTAGAAATGTGGGAACCTCGCATTATTTTAAAAGAAGTGCGTGCCGATCCAGACCCGATTAGAGGTAGAGTAGATATCGAAATAATTTACCAACCCAAAAACAGTCCCGATCCTCGCAGCTTAGTTTATCCATTTTACTTATCCCCAACAGGTCAAGAACCGTGAAATTTGACTTTTTACCCGAACTCCCCAAATCCGATCTCGATGACCGAACTTTTAACGATCTCGTAGAAGAATGTATCCTGCGTATTCCCCGTTACTGTCCCGAATGGACTAATCATAACCCAGGCGATCCGGGAATTACTTTGATTGAATTGTTTGCTTGGTTAACCGACCAAATGTTAATGCGGTTTAACCAAGTTCCCCGACGAAATTATGTTGCATTTCTAGAATTATTGGGAATTCGCTTGCAACCACCTGCACCCGCTTGGTGCGAGTTAACATTTTATTTAACTAAGGCACAACCCGAAGCAATTAAAATTCCCTATGCCACCGAAGTGGCAACGGTGCGAACCGAAACTCAGCAATCAATTATTTTCAGCACGGATGAGGAATTCACGATCGCCAACCCTCAAATCCGGCATTTTCTTACGGGACTAACAGAAGAAGATAGACCGGAAAATTTGCGCGAGCGCACTCCCGTTAACAGCCAATGGTGGAACTTAGAAGAAACCTTGCTCTTCGAGCGAGCGCGACCTAAAAACTGCTTTTATTTAGTTTTACAAGAAGACCGAGAAAATCCGATTACCGGCAACGTAATTGCTTTCACTTTTAGAGGAGAAGCAGCTAGAAGCACCGGGATTAATCCAGATGACCCCCCCTTAAGATGGGAAGCTTGGAACGGTACAAATTGGCAGTCAACGATTTTGCGAAAACAAGAACACGATCGAACAAAAGGCTTTAGTTTTAGCGAATTAGGACAGCAAAGCACTAATCCTATAATCGATGGAGCGGATGTAATACTGCATTTACCCCAACAATTTCCGATCGCGGATTTCGGCACAGAATATCGCGGTCATTGGATACGCTGCGTTTACACCACTCCCAAAGAATTGCAATCAAGTTATAGCAGTTCCCCTAGCATTGTCGGCATAGCAGTTCGATCGATCGGGGGTGCAGTAAATGCTAGCGAATGCGTTCGGGTTGAAAACGAACTTTTAGGAGTCAGCGATGGCAAACCGGGACAGTTATTTCAATTACAAGCCAAACCAATTTTAAACCGAAAAGCAGGCGAACATATTGAAGTGAGGCCGATTAATAGCCCGGCCGAAATCTGGCAAGAAGTTAAGGATTTTTCTAACTCCGGTCCTGATGACCTTCACTATACTATTGATTCCCAAACAAGTACGATTCAATTCGGTCCGTTGATTCGAGAACCGATGCAAATTAAGCAAAGAACCAGAGATCGATCGCAAAATCAACCAGGCGGCACTATTGTACGGCGAACTTCCACAGAAAACCGCAATTTATCAAACATACAACCAGACTATGCCAGTGGCGCTCCTAATGAAGCATTAGAGCGACAGTACGGCAAAGTTCCTCCCCCAGGTGCGGAAATTTATATGGTAGTCTACCGCACGGGAGGAGGAAGTCGCGGCAACGTGCAAGCGGAAAAATTAATCGTAATTAAACAAGCAATTCCTTACGTTAAAAGCGTCATAAATTATCAACCAGCAGTGGGAGGAATCGATCCAGAATCGCTGGATGAAGCCGTAATTAGAGTCCCGCAAATATTGCGGACTAGAGAATCTGCCGTAACGCCAGAAGACTTTGAAAATGTCGCGAAAACAGCAAGCAGAGCTGTCGCTCGCGCTCATTGTCTTACCAATGCAACTAATGCGACACCCGGTCGAGTTACGCTATTAATTGTGCCGAAAGTTGATACGGAAACGATTGATTTTCGGTTGGGGATGCACCCCGATCGATATTTTGCCCTCAACTCTCAATTAGAAACAGAAATTCTCGAATACATGAAAGACCGCAAGCCTTTGGGAGTTCAGGTGAAATTACAAGAACCAGAATATGTCGGAGTGAGTGTTACAACTGAAGTTATCATCGAGCCGAAATATAACAATCCTCGCGCTATCGAGCAGATCCGCACTCAATTGCTGATAGCTTTATACCGCTTTCTCAATCCTCTAACTGGTGGAACTGAGGGAAAAGGTTGGGATTTAGGTCGTCCCGTATCTCGCTCGGATATCTTTGCTTTAGGTCAAAAAATTCCCGGAGTTCGCTATTTAGGAATGGCAGAATTGTTTGAGTTGCGAAAATATGCCTCGGGATGGTTTCGCGAAGAATTGCCCCTAGATACGATCGCTCCTGGTTCTTTAGGTTTAATCTGTTCTTGGGCAGATGAAGAAAATAGTCGATTAAGATCGGGCCATAGTATCGAGTTTTTTGATTAAAAGGTAATGGACTAAGCGTTGCGGAGGGAATTGGAAATAAAAAGGACTGATGGTCAATTCCCAATTCCTAACAGCACGACACGGATAACACGGATACACGGATAGGTTTTTCGGGAGTTCTTAGGGAGTGCGTGAGTTTTAAGTTTCGAGTACGTGAATTAAGAACTGTCTTTAACTCAAAACTCACGCATTCACGCACTCCTTACCCATTACCCATTACTCATTACAATCTAAAATCGAATGTCTCAATCTAATTACCGTCCAACTTTAGCGATTAAATTAGCCTCAATGCAACCTCCAGAAGCAGCAGATTCGTCAGCTTTAGCAGGTTTTGCCGGGAATAATACAGAAATGGCGATCGCCAACAATCTCCTCCTCCAACCTGGGGAACCGGGGGAAATGTTAGTGCAGTTAGAAAACTTGGGAGGCCGCCCGCTGCGATGGCGATTGGAAATAGAAGGAGATTTTCCTCTTGGTTGGTGTACTTGGCAACAGGAAGAAGCCGAAGAAATTGCTCCCAATCAAAAAGTGGATAAATCGCTATGTTTCGAGATTCCTGAAGATTATTTTGAAAATCAGTATGCTTTAAATCGCGGGCGCGATCGCTTAAAAATTAATTATGAAACTCAAGTTTATGTCTATGCTGAAGCTCAAACCTCGCGGCAACTCGTTGCTTATCGAGTGTTTAACCTTTGCGTGCGCCCTTCAACTTCCTACCTAAATTTTCTCCCCGGAATTTACCGCGAAATAGACTTTATCGGCAGATTTTTAACAATTTTTGAACAAGCATTTGACCCTGCTGTCCAAACAATCGACGTATTATGGGCTTATTTAGACCCTTTGACAGCACCGTCCGCGTTACTTCCTTTTCTCGCGCATTGGGTTGCTTGGCCGATCGATCGCCGTTGGGATATTAAACAGCAGCGCCGTCTAATTCGCAATGCAGTAGAGCTTTATCGCTGGCATGGAACCCGGCGGGGTTTGCGTTTTTATTTGCATCTTTACACGGACTTACCATTAGATGAAAACTTACCTGAAGCCGAAAAACATATCAGCATTGAAGAAGTTTTTACGCGCGGTTTTGTGATGGGAGAAACGATTATCGGCAGGGATTCAATGTTGGGTGGCGGGCGTCCGTTTCATTTTTTTGTGCGTTTGCGTCCCGAACCGGATAAGCCAATTGATGAACGATTAGTTAGAGATATTATTGAGCGAGAAAAACCTGCTTTTTGTACTTACGATCTTTTGATTTCTCAGACATAACTGGTTGCCAATATAATTTCAAACCCATCCACCAATTTCCGAACCCGTCAGCGTCCTTTCCAACTTCATATACTCGCTTTGAGTTGCCTGTAAAATATGTTTCATCATTACTGGTTCCTTAGCCTCTGCTGCAAGAAAAGCCGCATTTAAAGCAATGCTGCAAATATTTCCCCCCGCTACGTTCAAGCGCGCCAGATTGCGAAAATCCAATCCTTCTGTAGGTGTATTCTTGGGAAATACCCGCTGCCAAATTAGAATACGCTCAGCAGTGTCCGGGAATGGGAACTTAACAACGAAACGGATGCGGCGATTGAAAGCATTATCTAACGAATCTTTCAGGTTAGTTGTTAAAATTGCCAAACCTTGATAAGATTCCATGCGTTGCAACAAATAGCTGACTTCTTGGTTGGCATATCTATCCCGACTGTCTTTAACTTCAGAACGCCTGCCAAATAAAGCATCTGCTTCATCAAACAATAACACCGCACCGCAATTCTCTGCCGCATCAAATATCCGCCGCAAATTCTTTTCTGTCTCGCCTATATATTTGCTCACCACCGCACTTAAATCTATCCGGTACAAATCTAAATTGAGTTCGTTGGCTACCACCTCCGCTGCCATTGTTTTTCCTGTCCCGGACATCCCAGAAAATAAGGCACTAATACCCAATCCCCGCGCGCTTTTACCGCCAAATCCCCAACGATAATAAACTTGCGATCGCTGCCTGATTTGGGCTACCATTTCTTGCAGCAGTTGTTTTTGTTCGGCTCGCAGTATTAAATCGTCCCAAGTTGCTGTTGACTCGACGCGCACTGCTAAATCTTCGAGTTGGGGACGCGCTATCTCCCGACAGGTATTCCATAAAATTGCCTCAAATTTTTCGGGGTTTGAACTGTTGACTATTGACGCATTTAATGCTTCCGTACAAACTGCTTGAATCGCGCTCGAACTGAGATTGAAATAAGTAATTAACGTTTCTACTTTTCCGTTAAGTTTCGCTGCTGCACTTCCCAAATTATGCTGCCAGATAGCTAGTTGTTCGCTGGCGGTTAATTTAGGTACGTTGAAAGTCAGCGCTGAATTTTTGAGACCGGAGATGCGTTCGACAGATGTTACAATTAATCGACTTTTGATGGTTTGAAATAGATATTGCATCGCATCAAGGACGGCCCCCGTTACTGTATTGTCTTGATGGCAGTCTAGCAATAGAACAGCATTAAAAAGTATGGCAAAGCGTTCCCAGCGCTGGATTAAATAATTAAGTTCGCTGGTAACAGCCGGCAGCCAGGAAGCTTTAATTGTAAAAAGATGGCAGCCGGAAACAGAGCAAGCACTTACAATAATATCCTGAATGACTGCTGCTTCTAAGCCGCACAACTGGACAATAGTATTTTTAGATATTGTATGATTTGCTAAAAATTTTGCCAGCTCCACAGCGATTGTTTCTGGCACTGGCTGTAACTTAATTCCAGGTGTTTGAGATAAAGTTATCTGTTTGATTGTGCTTGACAAGAATAAATCCAAACAAGGTTCGCCCAAGAGGTAGCAGAGGAGCGTTTGGTCAATTCGTAAAGGACTCAGAGTTAAAGGAAAGCTGGCACCAATTTCAATTAAGTGATTTTGTTGGAGGGGAGAATAAGAAGAAATAACGCTCCACTCAACAGAGGGGAAGATTTTTGCAGCTAGGGCGAATGTAGGATAGTTTAATTGCGGGTCGCCGTGGATGGCAGCACACAGCAATCTCAAATCGGGCATTAATTCCATGCCGGCGCACATTAACAGGATATTGCGTTCGATCGCCTTCAGGTGAAAAGTAGCGCACAGTTCATCTAACCGAAATAAGGGATCGGTAGGGGAGTCGGCGGCAACTGCGTGCGGTAAAGGTAACTGCGGGGTCGATTGTTTTGCGTCGGCAGAAAGATGATGTTCGAGAATTTGACGCACTTGCTCGATTTGGGCTAACAGATAGCGATAGTTAGCTTTGTGCCATTCTTCACTGCTTGGTGTCATAGTTGTTTGAAGCTTTTTCCTGTTGGTAGAAATTGTGGGGGGTCTTGCCAGCGATCGCCCATAGGGATATACTGAGAGCGCTTAAGTGCTAAAACCGTGCGGTGCGATC
Source organism: Oscillatoria nigro-viridis PCC 7112 (assembly GCF_000317475.1). Classification (NCBI taxonomy): domain Bacteria; kingdom Bacillati; phylum Cyanobacteriota; class Cyanophyceae; order Oscillatoriales; family Oscillatoriaceae; genus Phormidium; species Phormidium nigroviride. Next base: position 32,860 of record NC_019764.1, on the reverse strand, counting down.
GAGGCTTGTATGTTTTACCAGCGAGTGCAAAAAGCGAACTCCGAGACTCCTTTACGGCAGCAACACAACAGGTTGTTTCCTCGACCCTCGGATAATTTTAAACCATTACCCGCCCCCACCACGCCTGACGGACGAATCGATCTATCTCGGTTGCCCACATCAGATTGGATGAAAAATGACCAAGTGCTGTTGAGGTGGGCGCGGGAGGAAGCAGCAGCCAATTCATCCAAGACACCAGAAATCCCTCTCTCTATCCAAGCCAAACTCACCGTCAGCACGCCGGGAGACAAATACGAACTAGAAGCAGATGCCACGGCAGCTAAAGTTATGGCAATGCCCGATAGCGCGCTCTTATCCCAACAGTCAGCATCCAAACAATCCAATCCTACAACGGATGCCGTACAGCGCGCCGGTGCTGAAGACAAAACAGTCAGCCCCGAATTAGAAAATCGCATCCACAATGCAACGGGAGGCAGTCCTTTACCCGAATCAGTGCGATCTTTCATGGAACCCCGTTTTGGAGTTGATTTTAGCGCAATTCGGGTGCATACTGACAGTGCAGCAGCACAGATGTGTAAAGAAGTGGGTGCTAAAGCCTTTGCAGTCGGCAACCGCATTTACTACGGTGCCGGATACGCACCGGGAAACAACGAATTAACCGCCCACGAATTAACCCATACCATCCAACAAGGTGCCACCAAACGACTCAACAAGCAAACACGGCAACTGCCCGCACCCTCTCCATCGTTAGTTGCTAAAAAAATTACTATTACTACCCCGCATCACAACAAACAACTGCGTCAATTTCCTCCAGTAGAATCTGCCAGTGACAGCCTTAAAACCTCCTCATCTAATCTTACTAAGCCTCATCAAATCGAGCGACAAGTAGCCCTCGATGAAATACCAGCTTCAACTCTAACTGCTCAACAAATTACCAGCGCTCGCACTGGCGCAAAATTTAACAGAATCAGCCCGCATATTTCCGAAAAACTGACTCCAACATCGAGCGTAACTGCCAAACAATTTACCCCAGACAACACCCCCGAAAACTTTAACAAAATCTCCCCACATATCTGGGAGAAACTGACCCCAACAACCAGCCTGTCGGCTAAATCGTTGTCGCCAACAGCAGAAAATAAACCGTTATCGGTAAGCAAAACCGCTCCTCAAATTCAAGGTAATTGGTTGAAAGATCGGGCTATTCAAGCTTTTGAAGAATTAATGAAGAGAGTGGGCGGCCCTGCGGCGACTCAGGTAGTAGCTGTTTTGCGACGCGCCGGAAATGCCTTCGGTGCAATAGTAGGCAATCCAAAAGGGTTTCTTACCAACTTAGTTAACGCGCTGCAAACAGGATTCAAACAATTTTCTGGCAACATTGTCAACCACCTAAAAACTGGCTTAGTTGCTTGGTTAACCGGAACTTTGTCGGCGACTGGATTGAGCGTACCCAACCAGCTAGATGCTAAGGGAATTGTATCGATCGTCCTTTCTGTATTGGGAATTAACTACGGGCGAGTGCGAAACATCTTAGTACAGCGCATCGGCGGTGCCAAAGTCAAGCAATTAGAAAGCGGATTCGATTTAATGCAGCGGCTGGCTAGCGGTGGATTGGCGGCAGCAGTACAGCAGGTGATGGAGTTGGGGCAAACGCTGCAACAGTTGCAAACGACGGTAATAGAAAGCGTTCGCAATTGGGTAATTGAGACGGTTGTTAGGGCTGCAATTAGCAAGTTAGTGGCAACTTTTTCGGGGTTTGGGGCGATCGCTGTGGCGGTTGAAGGGATATATAATGCGATCGCCTTTTTGATCGAGCAAGCAAATAAGATACAGGCTTTGGTGGATGCTGTGGCGGCTTCAATCGGTAATATTGCGGCGGGGCAAGTATTGCAAGCGGCGAATTATATTGAAAGTACGTTGGCGCGAAGTTTGTCGGTGGCGATTAGTTTTTTGGCGCGGATTGTGGGGTTGGGGAATGTTGGTCAAAAAGTGCGGGAAATTATTGGGAGAGTGCGAGCTAGAGTAGATGTGGCGGTGAATAATTTGGTCGATTACGTAATCGGGCAGGGTAATAGCTGGTTGGCTAAATCTGGTGGTGGAAGTAGGCGCGATCGAGCTTCATCAAATAACCAGCAAACTAAATCGAATCCTGTACTAAACAATCGGAGAACACCGACTAATCGTCCCAATCCACAGCAAACTAAACCTAAGCCCGTACCGACTAATCAATCCGGCAATCAACAAGACAAACAGCGTCAAAGAACTCAAGTTCCCAACTTTACAACTCAAGAAGAGTTTTATATGTCTGGCAAAAAACACCATTTAATTGCAAAATATCGTCAAGGAAATTTAAACCTTTTTATTGCTAGCGATCCAAAGCAACTTATCCCCGCTTTAAACCGAGCGATCGCAGAGGTGAGTAAATCTAATCGACCAGACAAAAGTTATTACATAGGGATTTTGAACCAAGTTTTAGATTATGCTAAGGACGCTTTACACATTGTTAAAACTAAAGGCGAATACTTAAAAGGAGTTGCTACAGATCCTGAAAGTGAACGACAAGCATTAGAACTGGCAATTGATAGAGAATTAGCACTAGCAGCTAATCAACTAAAATTATTAGCTGAAAAGGCTGGTATTAAAAGTCTAGATGATTTCTACGCCCTACCTCCTTCTCAACGATTTATTCCAGGAGCTAACCAGACAGAGATTGGCAAGTTTATTCGTAAAAAGCTTTACGATGAAAAGCATAACTGGCAAGGCACTCGAAATAAAATCATTGCTCAGAAAAAGCCTGAAGTTATCGCTAGAGTTCGCTCAGCACAGCAAAAGCAAGATACAAATATGTGGAAACAACTTGAACGTGATGGTTTGGTCGATCCGGGTGCTGATATTAAAACCTATAATCCCGATAAGGTGCAATATCATGTCGATCATATAGAGCCTGTAAGTGCGCGATGGAACGCAGAAGGATATGATAGCAGCGATAGTATACGCGCTCGTCAACTTTTAGAAACAAATAACTTGAGAGTAGTTACGGGTGCGTATAATACTGCCAAAGGCTCAGAGGTGCCAGGGTCGGGTAGGGTAACTTACAAGCCCTACGTAGGACCAAATTTCACGAGCAGCATTGCTGACGGTGGAATTCAAGGAGCTTTGCGTATTGATGGAAAACCATTTGTTGATGCCTCTGGAAAAGAGTTAATTTAAGGGAAAACAACAGTGACAATTCAGGAAATTCGTCCGAAAAATAGTATGGCTATTTTCTCACTAGACGTTGACCGCACAGGAGAATATTTAGTAGTGGGACAATCCTTTAGCTATGTAGGGTCGCCTCCCAGTCATGTTGGTTTACCTAACCTGACCTTATGGAGTTTGTCTAATTTACAGTTGCTGCGTGAAATTGAGAGCCTTCAAAGTGAAAGCATCCAATCGGTTTGCTTTTTATCTGATGGCAAAACGATTGCCTACACTAAAAGTGGCTCTAACGTAGAACTTTACCACGTAGATACTTCAATCTTTTCACAATTAAAAATAGCTGGATTTGCAAAATTATCTTCCTCAAAAGGAAGTCATTATCTTGGTGCTGCGGGGATCGCCAGCGAAGTTTGGAACACAGAAACTCAAGAGAGAATCTGGTTTTTGCAAGATTACGTTGCGATGGATATTTTCGATCGAAAACCCGCTCCTGTAACTCTTTCGGCTGATGGTAAATTAGTAGCTGTCGCAGGTGCAGGCGTTAATCAAGTATTGATTTATTCGCTGGAACACAACCAAATAGTCCAAAGACTCGAAGATAGTCCTTCTCAAGCTCATTGGATTAGTATGAGTCCTAACTCTAATTATCTTGCTGTTATCGGTCACCTCGCCAAGGGAGGTTATATTTGGGATCTTAGAAGTGGCGAGCAACATTTGCCTTTAAATTACCTATCAGAATCAGATGGGTCTTGGTGTCTTTGTTTTCATCCAAACAGCCAATACCTCGCTATTGGTTCTCTAGTAGGATACGTCTCAATTTATCGGCTCAGCGATGGGGAAACAATTTTTTCACAAAGAAAACACGAAGGAAGGGTTTGGGATTTAGTCTTTACTCCAGATGGGAAAAAACTGATTTCTGGTGGAGATGACGGAATTGTATCGATTTTGAATGTGAGCGATATTTTACAGACTGGTAATTAAATATACCTGCGGGCTACCAGTTAGTGGGTGCAAGCAGAAATTAAAGAGGCGTTGATAATTGAAAACAAGCTATTTATGAAGGGTTAACTATGATGTCGATCGCGAAGAGCCTCTTGCAGTACGTTGGAACCAGAGGGGAGGAAACGACGCCAATGACGCCAAACGCCACCATCAAACGATCGGAAGAAATATGAACATCCAGAATCGGATAATTAACTTACATAGTTCTGCTGCCAAGCGAGCGAAGCAGGCTCTCTCTAACTCTATTGGATCGCGCGAACAGCACACTGTCAAAAATTCACAATCTGGAATCAAAAACTTGAACGCGATCGCCACTTCTCAAGCTAAGCGCATAAGTAAAACAGAAAAATGAATACTCATAAAGAAACTTATCAACTAGACAATTCACTAACCCTACTCTCGCCATCCTCTTCTGGCGTAACAGTCCGCGCGATCGCCCTGACTTTAACCCAACAACACAATACCCTCATCGAGGTAATTCTCACCTTTGAAATCACCCCCATTATCTACCAACGCGCCGACAATGAAGGATTGTTCAACCTCTTACCAGAATTGCGCGCTTGCCCCGATTTCTCAGAATTTCATCCAAATGCCAACATCGAAATAGCAGCCCGTCTCAAACCCGATTTACTGCCAAACCTGACACCCTACCTCGATAACATACCAGACTACTTCAAAAACCTCAACTCTTCGCAACCCGACAATCCACTGCTATCTACTTCGTCTTGGTTAGTATTGCAAGTCAACCAAGAAACAACAGGCTATCGCACCTTCTGGGATTATCTCCCTAGCGACGCCATCACGATCGATCGCATCGAACCCGAAAAAATTAACGATGCCATAACTAATTTTTTCACTGATTCAACAAAAGCTAACCTGCAATTCCTCAGCGAAGAGGCAATCGATCGAGCAATTGATGAAGTAACCGATCGATTAGAAAACTTGCTCGCTCCTAGCTTATTAAATATCGATGAGACATCTATTTCATCAACTTTAGAAGAAATAGCCAAAACCTTTGAGCAGTTAGCGTCATCCCGTCAACAGGAACCCAGCCAAAGCACCAATACCCCCCTTAATATTTTGCAAACCATCGCCAATTTCTTTACAGCAGAAAACTGGCCTTTTGTCACGGTTCAAGATGAGCAAATTTTACAGATGGCTGTCGAGGGTCAAAATGAAAAATTGACTTGCTATGCCCAAGTTATAGAAGAACAGTCACTATTTATATTTTACTCAATTTGCCCGATCGAAGCACCCGAATCTAAGCGTAAAGCCTTAGCAGAATTTCTGACTTTAGTCAATTACGATCTAATTATTGGTAACTTTCAGCTCAATCTGACATCTGGACAAATTCGCTACAAAACCAGCCTTGATGTTTCAGACTCCACCCTCAGCACGACTCAAATCAAAAATTTAGTTTACACCAATATAACGATGATGGACTCACACTTACCAGAGATTTTGTCCGTTATTAACAACTCCTCGCCTTTCTTAGATTCAATCCCTTTTCAAGAAAATCTTCCTGCCTCTCATTCAATTGAGAAAAACGGTCATATTAAAAACAGCAAACAAAGAGCTGCTACCCAAGATAACCAACAAGAATTAGACTCTTCTCAAACAGTCCCTCAACTCGATCGAGAAACTACTCCTCCTTTGCCTTCAGAAGAATCGGAAGACGTTCAAGATAGCGATCGAGATAGCGATCGAGTAGAAACTACTCCTCCTTTGCCTTCAGAAGAATCGGAAGACGTTCAAGATAGCGATCGAGCAGAAACTATTCAAGAAAAAAAACAACAGTTAGATTTTTCTCCATCGCTCCCTCAACCAGATATAGAAACTACTTATCTATCTTTGGATGTCGAAACACCCGAAGATATTGAAGGCGAGCAAACATTAGAAAATTACCCAGATAAAGACGAACAGTTGCAGGATACTCAAACACTTTCTCAACCCGAGCGACAAAATAGTTGGCCACCTTCACCTTTAGAGCGATCGTCCGATGTGGAATACAGCCAGAATACCGAAAATTACCAAGATGAAAACCAACAGTTTCAGGATATTCTAACACCCTCTAAAATTGAGCAAATAAACAGTCATTCATTCTCAATTTCTGAAGAAATATATCAAGTCGCCCGCAAGCCCTTCCAACCTCCTCAAGACAATTCACTTACGACCACCTTAACAGAACAAGTAGACCCAACACAACCACCAGAAAAAATTTCTTTAAATCCCGATGTGTTGTCGGACTTAACAGAAGAAGAAACAGCCAGCTTTGAGTCAGCCGTGCAATTAATAAAAACAGGTAAACTCAACGCAGCTAAGAAAATTTTAGTCGCAATTAAAAACAAAATGACGGACGAATTGGGAGAAGAAGGAGAACAAATTTTCTATACAGCTAACAACCTATTTCTAGTGAAAAATCTCCCCCCAGCAAGCATCAACCAACTAAATGGGTACGACAAAATTCTGCCGCCAAACGTACAAAACATAATTCCCGTACTCATCAATCCCAAACTTGAATGCAATAGCATCAAAATCGACTGCGAATTCTCAGCAGACGGACTGGTGAGTCAAATTTACGCTCAAGTGGGCGCTAAAACTGTTGCAAAAGAACTTAAACCCTATTTCGGAACGCTCAAGCAGATTTACCGTTATTGGGACATTTCCTCTCAACTCAAACCACTTTTAGAACGCATAGAAAATATCGGTAGCGATCGATTAAAACGATCGTCACAGACAACAAAAGACACTTTGCGAGCGTCCCAAAGACTCCCGCCTTGCATTCAAGCAAGACTCCTCCAACTGGCAGCAGAAAAGCTAGCATCTCAGTTAGAAGTAGATATTTTAATCGAACTCGGCGAAGTGCAAGAGCTGTTGGCTAAAACTAAGCGGATTCTCAACACGGAATTTCTCTAAATTACCTTCCTTGCTCTATTTCACGAAAATTTAGAGCGGTTGCTTTAGTTCAGTCAATGCCTAAAACCTAAAACCCCCTCCATTTGGATCGATCCAGTTTAGCTGTCAAAGATTGCCTGCTGCGGTGAAGGCACTACCTTGGCCTTTAACTTAGTGTAAAAGTATTCTGTATTTTTCTAAAAGTCATGAACACCAACTATCCAGGCGAAAAACCATCAGAATGCAGCAACTCTGGCTATCGCTCAGATGGCTATCAATCTTCGGGTTATTCGTCACCTCAAAAATCTCAACAAGGCAATTTTGAGGATGGTTATCAAGAAAATGTCTGTGACGAGTCCAATCTGGCTGATAACGCTTGGACTGACACCGCCACTCGCCCCAATCCCCAGCTAGAACTAGAACTTTAAATAAAGCAGAAAGAGAGGCAATGAGGAAGAGGATTTCACCCCTTCAAAAGTACGGGCGTATTCCTATATGCCCCTACCCAAAGCCCCCTTTCTTCACCTGGATTTAAAAGTTGAGAGTGGAAGGAATAGCAGGTGTATTTGCTGCCATATTTCACCTCTAGGGTGTGTTTTAAAACTACTCCACCAGCTCTAGAACCCCCTAAATCCCCCTTAAAAAGGGGGACTTTGACACTCTTTCTCCCCCTTAAAAAGGAGAAATATGACACTCTTTTTCCCCCCTTTATAAGAGGGGTTGGGGGGGATCTAGGCTTTGAAAACACGTCACAAGCCTACTTCCACTCTTCCCGAACGACTGTATTTACTGCTGCATTCCACCCCAAGTTTACTGCCACCATTCCCGCTCAGGTGTCGTGGCGCTCGCACTGCTATGAACGCGCAAAAGAAGATTAGATTCCCCACATATCGGTTAGGTTTTGTCTTAATAAAAATCGCAGCAATCGGGCTATTTTCGGTTTCCACAGTGCTGGGATTTCCAGCTATTGCCAGTGTTCAATCTGAATTTAATTCTGTACCGACTCGCATTTGGGAAATTCCTAGAATTGACAGACAAACTTCTGCTGCCAGGGTTTTATTGCCGGACTGGAGTCAAATTACCTTCAGCAATTTGCCAGCGGTTCCTAATTCTGGCAGTTGGGGAGGTCGCAGTTGGTTGGAAGGCAACACTCCCGACCAAATTTTGCAGCTTGGAGACATCAGCGAGGCTCTCAAACCAGAACTTCTTTCTCTTGCAAGCGTTGAACAGTTAGCAGTTAGCCCAACCAATCTCGAAAATATTTCTCTAGCAGCATTTCCCTTAGCTGGTAAACAAAAAGTAGCAAAACTTGCTCAAATTGTCCCAAACTTAAGTGATTTAAAGTTGAGAGATGTCGCACCTTTTGCGTCTTTGGCATCTCAGGTATTGCCGAGAGGTGGCTTTAATCTCAGCGAAGTTCTTATTAGCCAAATTGTGTCTGAATTTCCTCAATTTGCTGAAGCTTCTCTCAACAAAATCGACCTTTCCGAGTTTTTTTTAACTCAAATTCCCTCTTTGTCAAATGTCAACCTCGAACAGTTCGACAGTTGGCAAGGAGAGCGGCTTGCCGATATTCCCAATCTCGATCGAATGCCTTTGAGCAACTTTCCGATTCCTGTTGGAGAATTGGGTTCAACTGTGATGCGAATTGACGCGATTTACAGTACGGCTGAAAGCAAGCGCTCTAACACAATTTCAGGTTCTAATATAGAAGGATTTGCGGTCAAATGCGATCGCAATTGCGCTTATATAGAGCTGGATGACCTGGAAAATATCGGTCGCAAAGCGATCTCGCATTTGGAAGGCAAGCAGTGGATCAGCGGTAAATATCAGGAAGTTCGAGGGGGTTCTGGCTGTTTGACCGGCTGGGAACCGACGGGCCGCCATCCGTTCGGCGAAGCTTTTAAAGTAGTCGTGATGGAACCGTCAGAAACTGCCGATACTGTTGATACGGCTTTGTACTTCAGGTTTAGTTTGCCCTGTGGCAATTCGCCTTACATTATTGGCCCGGTTCCGTTCCTCAGTTATGGCGCTAATTCGCCTATCTTTGTCGGTCGATTGGAGGGCGGTTCTTCTAATAGTGTTTCCCGTTCAAAAGGCGTGGCATCTGAACCGAAATTTTTCAAGCGATCGGGTTCAAATAAACAGCTTGCTGCCGCTAAACAAAACGCTTTACCAACTCAGCAGGTACCTGAATCAAAGCGAGAGTGCGTGCAACCTGCCACTTACGTCAGTGATGTCGATGTAGCTGCTTTGTCCGAAGCGATCACCAATCTTGAAAGTACAGTTCGAGGCGACTATCAAGCAATCGGCGAGCTCGTTTGTACCCGAGGAGCTCGCAACTGCGGGCGATCGCTCGGCCGCTATCAGTTTATGACTTACCGGGAAGACGTGCAGCGAGCTATTAGTTCAGTTCCAGGGGGCGCTGAGTTCTTAAAACAGCTCAGCAGCGGTAAAAAACCTAATTCTGAGGAGCTTTTTCAATACTTCCCCCCAGCCCTTCAGGATAAGCTATTTCAAAATTATTTAGCTGAGAGCGTAATTAGTACCAAACAGGAAATAGATCCGAAAACAGGGCAGTTGTTTAGGGGCGATCGCTTAATTGAACGGGTAGCTCAGAAACACTTTGGCGGCCGCGATAGCAAAATTGATGCCAGCTATTCCGACTTTTTAGGCAGTTACTCTCTCAAACAGTACGGAGAAAAAGTGCGGGAACTCTACAGCAATGCTAATGTCGGCAATTGCGCGAGTAATTCTCGCAATTCTGACAGCAGCGGAACGCAAGTGGGATACGGTTCACCACCAGGAGGGAACTCATTTTTAGTTAATTTGAGCGGGTTTGCGATCGGCATTGCGTTTTCTTTACTGCTGGCGTGCGGGGTTTCGGTTCTATTTTCCAGTCCCAAGCTCAAGTCATTTCTCGTGCTAGTTGGCTTGGGTGCAGCAGCAGCGTTCTCGATGGGGAAGTTGGGATTTTAGCTCGGAATAAAATTTGAGACTAGCCCGACTCTAAATCCAAAGATTATAGCACATTTATCAGTCCTAATAATTACGTTAAAATGCGTTCCTAATAATTACCGTCAAATGCGTTACTAACTGGTTAACAAGGAGGTAAATATGATTCGATCGAATCAACGAAACTCAGGCCGTCAACAGCAAAGTCTTAAAGTCAAAGGTGAAGATAAAACGGAAGGAATCAAAGTCGAGGAATTTACCGCAACTTTTACTAACTTCTCTCAATCTTGTAGATTAGAAGAGGAATCAGATTGTTTGGCTTGCGGAGGGAAAGCGAAAAATTCTCAGCCTTTCCCTTCCCCATCTACTTCTCCTCCCTTTGTTAACAGCACTGCCAATCTATTTCCACACTCAGCCGATTCTTCAATTCAGGCTTGCGACAACAGTCAATATCGCGTTAAGAAGGTTGTAAATCCTCCAGCTTGGCTCAATTGGATTGGCTATTGGTTTCGGTTTGGCTTGATGCTGTTCGTACTCCTGAGTGTATTACTGGGTACTGCGGCTTGCAGTTCCTCAACAGCAGCTTTTTCAGAAGCTTCTTGGCAAGAAGCTTGGCGGGTTGTGCCGCAGCAAACTTTAGTTAAGGTTATCCAGTCCCACAGCAGTTTGCTTAAACCAGAAAGTGCGATATCCAAATTGCGACTGTGGCGAGTCACCGGCAAAAAAGGTCAATTGCACCTGTACGATTTCAACAATTCTCGCCTGTGCGGTGCAAGGGGCTGCCTTTATGCTGGTTACTTAATTCCTAACAGTAAAACTCAGTTGCCAACCGAAGTTTTTACAGCTTATCTAGACCAGAATGTGCCGCCAAATACTCCTTTTCTTCAAGCAGAAATTGAGTCAACACAGAATAATTTGCCATGTTTGTTTGTCAATCAGCAAGGTCGTGCAGGGCGCCGCCTCCTTAAGTTTTGCTTCAACGGCATTTCCTATCAGCTTGCTGACAGTCAGCTTTTTAAAGAAGGGGAACGGGGATTAGGCAGTAAAGAATAGACCTCTCCCAAAAAGACAGTCAAGAACAGGCTCTATGCCTGTGAAGCGATAATTATGGGAGATGTCTAATAGAGAGAAAGAATTGTCCTCAATCCCTACTCTTTACTCGCCACTGAGGGCAGAATCCAAGCTTTGTTTCAGGGCTGATTCACCACCAATATGCAGGCTGGCTTAACACTCCCTAACTGTTTCAGTCCGCTTCTGCATCTACTTCAACTTCAACCTCTGCGGCGACATCAAAGTTATCTAATTCCTTTAATTCAGCATCTGGTTCTGCCTCAACTTGTGCAATTTTGCGGGGGGGTTTGGATTTGCCTTTACCATTGCGACTGTTCTCAGGAGGCAATACTTGAACTTCGGGTTCAGTACCAGCCGCCAAAGCTGGCAATTGTGCCTCTCCAGCTTCAGTAAATCCAGCAATGCTGTTGTGCAGACCCCAAATAGTTTTTTTCTGCTGCGGCTTTCCGAGGTACAGTTTAGGCAAATTAGTCTCTGTTGGCTTAGTAATGCTGTGGGTTTTGCAGCAAAACGATTTGTTCTTGCCTTCCCCTTCTTTTACTGCTCGAAACTCGATATTCAAGACTCCTAAAGAACGCCACTTGTCATTTTTGCCGCTGTAATCTACATTGAAATAATCTGCAAATGCCCGTTCTAAGTTGCGGTAAAACTCTTCTCTAGCGCTTTTAAAGCTCCAAAGAGCTACATTTTTGAAGCGCACGACAATTGGCACTTGATGTAAGGGTTGGTTTTTCGGGTCTAAAAAAATCAGGGCGTGTTCCGAACAGGCATCGTGAATTTTCTTGTCAAAGTTCTGGCGGTAATCGTCATAAAGACCAACAAATGTACCAGCTATTTCACCGTTTTCTTCAATATCTTTGTAGCGAATGTACTCTGGGACAAAGGCTAATACGAGCATCCGAGCCTCGATTAAAAACAGGCCGCTCACGGCTTCTGTTAGCTCTACTGTTGTCAACTCTTCTACAGGAGGTATCTGCTTCCATTCTGCTTTCACAAGTTGGTCGTAGGGAATCAGAATGCCTGCCGGGTTATCGTTAATGATGATGCCATATGGCAAAGAAGGCCGCCTGGTTTGGTTGTAATCATGACTGAGCAAATCCGGATCTACTTCTTGTTTGAAGGCTAATGCTTTTCGATTCTCTTGAGGGCGAAATTTCGCATCGCTAGAGCCTGGCAATTGAGTTGTGGATTGGGCGTTATTACTTTTAACCATTGTTGGATGAATGATTCGTTGTTCTTTTTCCTCTGAGGCGGTAGCCTAAAAAAAAATCGAATGAAAAGGAGATGGTTTCAGGAAATGAATAAAATCAAGAGCAAATCGTGTCAAGTTAAGGAAAAGGAAATGAAGGGTAGAGGGGTAATGAAATGAAGGAAATGAGTAGGAATGCGGAACACGCAAGCCAAGGATTTTAGATTTAGGAATTAGGTAAATAAGACTGTTCTTCTTTTGACACCCTCAAATGACAATTTTTTTAGGCATCGGTTCTCTACCGATAATTTGTCGCGGTCGGCAAATTATGAAGACCATTTATGAGTTTCCACGAGGTGCGTTTTAGGGGTAGTTACCGACAGCTTTTTTCGGAAACTTAAGCCTAATCAACCGGGTTTAGTGAATTTAGATAGGGAGTCTATTTTTATTCGTGTAGCTGCAATTGTCACCCCGTGGAAACAACCGGACAAAACGGACAGCCTTAATCAAACAATCCACGCTAGCTACCAATCATATCATGTCCGGTCAATCACCATTAATAAAAATGCCTCTAAACCTTGCTGTAAAAGCATCGTCCGGGATAGGCATTTGCTCGTACAAGATATCACCTCCACCAAAAGGCTGTTCGTTTTGTCTGTTAAGTCGCGCTCTATCAAACTGTAAAACCCACAATTATCTAGTTGCTAAAATTTATGAATTCATATCAATTTTTACCTCAAATTCGTCACCCACTATTGCTACAAGGAACTACTCAATCCGCCGCCAAACGCCCGTTGACTGGCATAGATATAGGTGGCTTAATCGGTCAATTTATGAATCCCGAAGGACTCTCAATGCTGGGTATACTGCTAGGTTTAGCAGTTTTCTCCAAGATAGTCGGAAACGGCAAAGGTAAAGTTACTTCGGGGCGCTTGTGCGACACTGCTGAAAAGATGGCAGCGACGGGTTTGGCTATCAAACAAATGAAAGACAAAAAGCGGCAACCTGTTACTTTGTGGAGCGGTAAGCCGACTTATTGGTTTAACGGGCAGTGGAAAGGATTGAGTGCTCGATTGCAAACTCTGTTAGGTGCATCTCCAACAGTTTGGTTTCCCAACGCAGAACGCGGCACTTTAGTTATTGGCGCTCCGGGTTCTGGCAAGACTTTTAGCGTAATCGATCGGATGGTTGAAAGTGCATTTCAGCAAGGATTTCCTGTCATCATTTACGATAAAAAAGGCGAGCAGATGAAGCTGCACGCACCCTTGGCAGTGCGCTACGGCTACGACGTGCAAGTGTTTGCGCCGGGGGAAGCTTACAGCGGCGTTATCAATCCTCTCGATTTTATGAGAGATGCACAAGATGCAGTAATGGCAGCAGAAATTGGGCAAGTTATTGCTCGAAATGCTAGTCCGGGGGAGAGCAAAGGTAATGAGTTTTTTGAGAAAGCAGGCGAGTTGATGGCGAAGGGTTTAGTGCAGTTAGCAAAAAGCAGTTCTTACCCAGATTTAGCTTTTGTGTATGCAATTATTCAGCTTCCTAATTTGGTCGATCGCATTTACCACGCCGTTCATCGCCCTGACAATCATCCCCTGAAAATGGACAGGTGGATTGCCTCTAGTTTTTCGCAATTATTAAGTTCAAAAGATGCTGAAAAAACAGTGGCAGGCATCAAGGCAACCGCAGAGGCAACTTACTCCAGTTTCATTCAAAAAGATTTGCTGCGGGCGTTTATCGGCCGCAGCACTATTCCCGTTGTACTTGAAGGTAAAAAGTGCATTATTTTCAAACTAGACGACCAAAGACGAGCCGTAGTTGGACCTCTGCTGGCAGCCGCTATTCACCTGTGTGTGGTATCTAATTTGAGTCGGGTGCGTTCTGACCCATTTGTGTACTGTTTGGACGAATTTCCCTCTCTCAAGTTCGACAGAATGGATCAGTGGGCTAACGAGTACCGTTCAGCAGGAGGCGTGCCGATTGTTGGCATTCAATCGCTCAATCAGCTTTACAATCTCTATGGGGATAAAAAAGGGGCTGCGATCGCCAGTGCTTTATCAACCCACATCCTATTCAACCCCGGCGATTTGGAGACGGCCGAGAAATATTCCAAGCGCTACGGTGAGGTCGAAGTTTTAATCAAAAGTCGCTCCACAGGCAGTTCAATGGGACAGCAAACGAGCCGTTCTGTTAACTGGAGCGAACAGTTGCAAAAGAAACCGCTGATTAGTGCTGACGAAATTTTGCGATTTCCCCAAGGCAAGTGCGTCATTACTTCTCCTGCTTACGGAACGGGTACTGAAGCTTTGTTTCCATATCCGCTAAAAATTCCCGTGCGGTATAACGACCTCAAGCGAGCTAAAGATTCTGAGAGTTTGTGGGACACTCGCATTCGACCGCAGCTCGAAAATAGAGCGGCGTCGCTCTCGGTTGACCGAGGGACTGGCAAGTCAATTAACATTGATGAAGAACTGGAAAATCGGATTCGAGCGGCTTGTAAAATGCTGCCTCACCCCAACGACCCGGATGAACCTGTGACGGTTGCGGATATTGAGGACAAGAGTATTGCCAATGAACCATTATCTCAGACTGCGGAATCGTTAATTTTTAGCAGTTTCAGGAAAAAGCTGCTAGATGCTGATATTGGTAGGTCAAGTTAAACTATGGAAGTTAAAGGCGATATTTTGATTGTTGACGACACTCCCAACAACATCCACTTGTTGTCTAAAATGTTGGGTGAAAACGGCTACAAAGTCAGGAAGGTAATTAGCGGAGAGCGAGCCTTAAAAGCGGTCAGCATTCTCCCTCCTGATTTGATTTTGCTAGACGTTAAGATGCCGGGAATGGATGGCTATGAAGTCTGTCACTCCTTAAAAAAACAAGAGGATACAGCAGGCATTCCAATAATTTTTATCAGCGCTTTAGATGACGTATTTGACAAAGTAAAAGGGTTTGAAGCGGGCGGCGCTGACTACATTATCAAACCTTTTGAACCGAGGGAAGTGCTGGTGCGGGTGGAAGTGCAGCTTAAGATGCGCCGCTTGCAGCAGCAGCTTCTCTGTGCTAACGATCGACTGTCTGCACAAAATGCCCAACTTACTCAGGAAATTAAAGGGCGGCAGCAGGCCGAAGCTAGTTTGAAAGTTTTTATGCACGCCGTTTCCCACGACTTGCGAAACCCGGTTACAGGAATGTCAATGGTGCTGCAAACTTACCTTAAGGAACAGCCAGCGGGACACCAAAGGGTAGCCGGAGAAAATGATGTTGTAATTGACAGGTTGAGTTTTGAGCGCATCGTGCAAAGTTGTTCGCGCCAGCTCAAGCTGATTAATTCTCTGATTGAGATGCAGCAGCACGAAATCTTGGGCGTTCCTTTAGATTTGCAGTCTATTTCGCTTTACGCTTTGACGTGCAGCATTCTCTCTGAATGGGAACCGATGCTGGCGAAACGCCAAGTTGTTCTCAAGCACCAAATTGCTCCCGACTTGCCCAATGTTTGTGCCGATATCGACCAGCTTTGGCGAGTCTTTGAAAATCTGATTGGCAATGCTCTCAAATACAATCAGCCTGGATTTACGCTAACAATCGATGCGTCATTCGATCGAGAATCTTACCTGTGCTGTACGGTAGCAGATAATGGAGTGGGGATAAAACCACAGCAGTTGGCTTCTTTATTTGACCTGTACGTGCGGGGCAGCGGCGTTAAGCGCACTTCTGGGGTGGGATTAGGACTTTATATCTCGAAACAGATTGTCGCGGCGCACGGCGGGGAAATTGGTGTAGAAAGCGAGTTGGGTAAGGGAACTGTTTTTTGGTTTACTTTGCCCGTTGGCAAATAAACTGTGACGTGCTAATGGTCTAGATCTATTGTTAATTTCAGGGGTATTGAACAAGAGTGAAATTAACAAAGGGGGTGGCTGTATCCCGTCGCTAAAATGTCGAGCGCAACAACTGCGTTGTTTTGTATCGCTCTCATTTATAGCGAGGGACTTATCCACCCCCAAACCCCCTTAGTTAAACCAAACCATTTCGCATAGCAATGACTGCAGCTTGCACCCGGTCGTTGACCTCCATTTTGCCGAGAATCGCTTTAACGTGACCTTTAATGGTATTGGGGCTTAAACTCAGTTGAGCGCCAATTTCTTTGTTGCTTTTGCCTTCTACCAGCAGCTTCAAGACGGTCATTTCTCGTTTGGAAAACTGGGATTTCTCGCAGTTTTGAACCGGCATTCTGAGGTTTTGAATGACGCAACTGGCAATTTTGGCATCTAGGTAGGCAGAACCTTCTTTGACCGCATTGATAGCTAGCAATAGTTGTTCTGGGCTAGTACCTTTAATGCAGTAAGCGTCGGCACCGCAGGAGAGAGAAGCCAGGACTTCTGTATCGCTACTGTGAGAAGTTAGCATTACGATGCGGGTATCGGGTAGTGCTGCTTTAATTTGGCTGGCAGCAGCAATGCCGTCGATATCGGGCAACCCAATATCCATCAGTACGATGTCTGGCTTTAGTTCTAGGGCTGAAGCTATTGCTGAGTTGCCGTCTTCTACCTGTCCTGCAATAGCGAAATGGGGCTGTGCAGCTAATAGTCGCGACAGCCCCATTTGCATCATGGGGTCGTCTTCAACAATCAGGATGGTTAACGGTTTGGTTGCACTTTTTGCAGTCATCGTTTTTACTTCTCCAAATTGACAAACAATTTGAGATTTTAGATGGCAGAATTGAGATGTTTTTTATCTGAATCTAACATCTAAAATCGGGCGACAGCAGGACAAAAACTTTCTGCCAAGATTTGACAAAAAGCTGGCATCCTGACTACATTGTTGAATTTTGACCCGAAGAGCGCCATCCTCTTATAGGATGATTTTTTTGAGCATCAGTAATGGAGCGACTAAAGCTTAAATTTTAATAGCAAACAAGAGGAATGAAGAGATTTATAACTAAATACGGTTCATTTCTCGACCGAGAACCGATCGTGCGTAGGTTAGACCCGGAGGGAGGAACGAACCCTCCGTTTCGTTCCATCTAAGATCTTGCACCATTCTCAATAACCTGTAGGGGCCCGCAACGCCCAAGGACTTTAAACGAATGGAGGTAGGTAAACGATGGTTCTACTCGGAAATTGAGAAAATTGCCCACCTGGAAATTAGGCAGGGCTTTGACACCTGTAAAATGCGTCAAGATTTAGGACT
Source organism: Oscillatoria nigro-viridis PCC 7112 (assembly GCF_000317475.1). Classification (NCBI taxonomy): domain Bacteria; kingdom Bacillati; phylum Cyanobacteriota; class Cyanophyceae; order Oscillatoriales; family Oscillatoriaceae; genus Phormidium; species Phormidium nigroviride. The sequence goes on along the minus strand of NC_019764.1, from coordinate 15,366 downwards.
CAAAAAATCCAAACAGAAGCTATCAAACAAGTTTGAGGCTCATTGCCTTGATTCTTGGGTATTAGCTAATTGGTATATCTGTGGACATACTTGCCCCAATCCGCTCCAGCCCGATAACACCCAACTAATAGAAGTAATCTCTTTGGAGTTTCATCGGCGACAACTGCATCGCTTACAACATTCCATCGGTCATGTCCGCCCTCGGTTGGCGTGGAACTTTAAGTGCGGGGTTTAAGCGCGGTTCAATCGTTAAACACCCGCTCATATCGGTTCTGTTACGTTGGGGGTTGGCAAGAGTCGCCAACCAAGAAAGACCCACACCGAAAAACAATTAGCTTGCACGATTTAAAAACTAGCAAGCGATTGTGTCAAAACGCATCGCCAGCAGATTGTAAGTTTTTATCTTACCAGAAGTGGCGTGTAGTCAATTAATCTGTAAAGCCGATGCTCAAAGCACGGGGTTTCAACCCTCCGTTAACACTACGCCCATTTTATGATGGAGACATAATAAAAGGAGAAATAGAGAAATTAAGAGTTCATAAAAAAATAAAAAGTAGGGAAACTTTGTCGAGATTTCCCCACTTTTTAGTTTCTATTTTCTACTCCCCACTTCATCATTCTTGGGGTGCCACAATATATTCACAATCCAGGGCTTCTGTTCCTAAAGAGGGGATACCAAAAGGCACAATCAGCAAGGGGGCAGTAGGAGCGGTCATTAATATCCGCAAATCCGAGCTAGAGATAGCTTTTGCTGTATCTATCAAATAGCGAATGTCGCACTTAACCCGAAAATTACCCCCACTAATTTTAGCATCAATTGTCTCATTGCCAGAGCTGATAGTATTGTTAATCGATGCCATTACTTGCTGAAACTCTGAATCTAATTCCAAAATTACCGTAACGTGCGATTTATCGCTGTGACTTGCCAATCTTTCTAAAGCTTTCAGCAAGGCTTGCCTCTCAACTATCAATTGATTGCTAAATAGGTGTCTGTGGGGAGCAATAATTCGATCGCAAAGCGGATATTGTCCTTCCAGTAACTGTGCTGTCAGTCGCCAATTTTCCCACTGAAATATGACAATATTGGTACTTTGTTGAGCCGAGCCATCATAATATATTGCAATTCGGTCAGTGGGATTCAAATTGCGCTCTAATACCCGAAGTACCTTAGCGGGTACAGTAAATTGCACGGGTCGATCGATCGAAGGGTTGGAGTTGTTGTTCTCGCTCAATCCTACAACCATTGCTACCCGATGTCCGTCAGTTGTCCAGATTCTTAGTTTGTCTAGTCCCCTGTCTTCATCGCGACTGAGTTGAAAGTTTGCCCCTGTTAATATGCGTTTGTTTTCCTCAGAACTGACAGCAAATAAGCTAGCTTTGAGGACAGCAATTAACACGCTGGCCGGAAGCGTTACAAGTTTCTGTTCAACACTTGGAATAACAGGAAATTCGCCCGCAGCTAGCCCGCGAATGGCGTGTTTGCTTCTTGACGCACTCAGAGTGGCACTGACTGATGAAACGTCGCTTTCTTTAATAATTTCAGAAGAACTCTTTAAGGTAAGGCTGCCGTTAGGAAATTTTCCCAGAATGTCAGCAAGTATGGGTGCGGGGAGGGTAAGCTTTCCAGCTTGATTGACATTGGCATCAAAGCTCACTTGCATTCCAAATTCTAGGTTGTAGGCAGTCAGGTGCAAAAGTTGAGCTTTTAAGTCAGCTTCTATCAGCACGTTGTGCAAGATGGGGTGGGTGCTATTGTTAGGAATGATGCCTTTGAGAGCCTGTATGTAATCGTTGAATTCTCTGGAGTCGCAAACTATTTCAACAGTCGTTGGGGTTGGTGCTGGGGAAGGTGCTGTTGCATCCCGGACAGGAGTTTCTAGAGAAGGAGTTGGGGTTGGTAAAAGTTCTGCTGAGTTTGTGAGAGTTTCAGAGGTTTCTAATTGTTGCGAACCTGTTGTTTCTGGTTCGCTAAGTGGAGCAACATTGGTTTTGTCTTTGCCTGTTTTTTTGACACTTTTTGAAGAGTTTGCAGCAGTTACCTCAGAAATCTTATCTGGAAAAACAGCCAGCTTTTGTGAGTTGTCGGTTGAGTGCGGATTATTGGCGATGTTATCAAGGTTAGCTGTTTCTCTGGCTCTAATCCCTGTCGAGCTTTTTTTCTGAGAAGCTTTCTGGGGTATTGCCTCTTTAGCGGTTGATTCAGAAAGTCGAAATTTTGTCATAATCAGTCAGGTTTCACGGGTCTGATTGCGTGCTGCGCTAGCAGCCATAACTCTGGGAATTGAAGAGTTGACAATTCCCCAAAGTTATGCTAAATTAGTAAAGCTTCTACTCGCTGAACTTGTTTGAGATTTGGAGGCACAAATAGTATGCGATCGCGGCAGCGACTTGCACCGACATAATAAAGTCGGTGGTACTCTTTAAGTTTCTGTTTGCTGCTCAAATCTTTGCCGATTAACAATCTGCTAAAAAGGTCGCTTCCGTCAATACCAACTTCATCAAAAGTGCTGCCTTGCGAATTGTGAATTGTCAAAGCAAAGCAATTGTCAATTTCAGCAAACAAGTCATCTTTGAACCAGTAGTATTTCCTCCAAAGGAATCCATTCCGTTTGGCACTCTTGAGCTTTTCTTTAAGTTCAGCCTGGTAGCGCTTATTTTCGGACTCGTGCAGGACAAAGATTTGCCGCAAGAAACCGCCATCAGTCACAATCTTTAACAGCCAAACTCGATAGCCGCAGTGCTGGTTAATCTCAACTTCCTTGACGGTAAATTCTGTTGAAGTAGGCAAAATTACAGTTTTGCCGTCGGGTGCCATAACGGGCTTTTTGGTAATTAACCTTTCTCCCGGTACAAATCTGGGTGCAGCTTGACCGTAGACTTGTTCTCTGATAAGGTGATTGTAGTATTTGACTCGTTTGTTAGTCCAGCACAAAATTCTGAAGCGATCGGGATTTTGACTAAATTCTCGATCGATAGTTTTGACTGCATATTGCAGCAGCGTTTCTGATTTGACTTTGAATGCACCGTTTGACTTGTCTCCTTTTTTGTATTTGGAATGCGGCAAAAATATGTCGGTTTTGCTATTGACAAAAGAGCGGCATTCTGTTATGAAATCGAGCACAGGGCTTTCCCCTGCTTGCCTGACAACTTGGGTCAGTACAGCTTTATTGGCAACGCTAAAAGCAGGCGACTTTTTTTCTCCTACAGGATTGAGTTGAGCGGGGTCGCCCATTAAAATTAGCTTGCGGTGATTGAAGAACGTGCGTTCAAAATTGCGTTCTATCCATTTCCACAATTCGCTTCCAACCATCGAACATTCGTCGAGGAAGATGATATCGTAGAGGTGAAGGCTGCTGGAACTTGTCTGTGACAAGGCTTTTTCTTGTTCTTTTCTGACCATGCCCAATCCTAAAAGTTGGTGTATTGTCATAAAATCTACTCCGAAAATGCCTTGAGACGCTGCCATTTTTCTGAGGATGCCGACTGCTTTGTTAGTAGGTGCTGTGAGGGCAATGCGTTTGCTTTGACTCAAGAGTTCTTTGATAATTTGGAAGACGATTGTGGATTTTCCAGTTCCTGCGTAGCCGCACAACAAGAAGAATGACTCGGTAGTGGTTAGAAAGGTTCTCAATTTGTCGAGGGCTTGCTGCTGTTGCGGTTTGAGCGTGAAGGGAAATTGTGTAAGTTTTTGGGGTGGTTCTAGTAAGGCTTGAATCATTAGTTAGTGTCCATTACTAATTTTGTCAACCTCTGATTAAGCGTTAGCTTGGTGGGGGAGTCTTTCAAGAGTAGGTTTTTTAGATTCCGGGCAAGGAAGAGGGGGAGAGGGGAAGAGGGGGAGAGGGGGAGACGGGGAGAAGCGAAAAAGCCCGGATTTCGACTTTTTATGCCTTTAAAATTCGCCTCTTACTTGCCCAAAATTTTCTAATTGTGAAAAACTTTTGAGAGGACAGGGGTGGAGAATGCGACGCTTATTAAGTATAGTTCTGGACGTACATACTCTATATTTCGGGTAAGTCCTGTTAATAAAATTTTTAAGACAAATAGGAAATTTTTCCGCTATTTTTTTCAGCAAAAAAGCACCATTTAACCCCTACGGAGCAATGGCTACTTCCCACTCATCTTCTAAAGGGCATCCTTTCTAAATCAAGTTCAACAACTTTTCTCAGAGCTTCTAAACGCTTGTTTAATGTTTTATGTCGGGGACATTCTACAGCGTACTCGTATTTAGCACCCGTATGTTGAAATTCGGAAATTTGGCAATCAATTAAATTGCTCAGATGGCCGACTAGCTTTTTGACAGGTATTAGCCACGCCTTAGCTAACGCTTTAGTGCGGAACCCAATCCAAGCTGTAAAGTAGGAGCCATCTTCGCTAATTTGATAAGCCACATTGGGCGATAATTTAACCAGGGGTTCGATTCGGGCAATACCCAAACCTTTGAGTTCTGTCAAGCTGTAACTTTGGATTTCTCCGCTGTTCCACTGGATTTGAAATGGACGCGGCTCTTCAACGTTTAAGTGTTGGACTGTTCCCATTCGTTGAACTCCTTTTCGGTGTTGTAAAATGCAATCTCCTTCTCTAAATCCGTAGAATCCTTGTTTCTTTGCTAGGTTTTCTAACTGCTGCTTCCAGGCTTCCTCCCAAGCTATGTCAAAGTCGAGAAGTTCGTAAGTTTCTTCGTTCAATTGTCGGGCTAGTTTTTCTTTTAACTGCTGTTTTTGAATTGGCATAGCGAGTTCTAAGAAGTTGTCGGGTATTTCGAGAGCTAAATGCGTTTTAGCTCGGATTCTGAGGTCAGTAACAGACAAATAGCTGGCAGCTTTTAATTGCTGGGGTGCAGGAATATCTATAGTACAACTTGTCGGGTAGCCGGGAAACAAGTTGATGGGAAAGAGATAAGATCGATCGAGAGTAGAGATGAGGATGTGTTCTTCAGTGAGCGATTCTACTTTGAAAGGAGTTGCATTACTAAATTGTATTTGCTCGGAATTAGCGAGTACGACGGTTGTGCAAGTTGGAAGTTCTCCAGCCGTTTTTTGAGGGATAAACTGAGGGACGATGGAGATTTTGAGGGCGCGGATTTCGTCGAGGTTGTAAGTCCAAGAAAATGAATCTGTGCCGGAACTTGCGTCCCAAGTAATTGTCACAGGTTTTTCAGTTTTGTTGAGAGAAGTAACAATACCGTATTGGTTGCCTGTTTTTACGATATCGTTTAATTTGAAGGGATGTTCTTCAGCAGGTGCGTCCGCGAGGAAAGGGAAAATTACTGCAATCACTTCTTGGATTTGAGCGGAGTGCTGGCTGGCTGATTCAGGAAAGGTGTCGTGGGGGTTTATAATGGGGTTGTTAGCGTCCATAACGGCAAGAAGTTGGTTATCGGTTAACTTCTCCCGTTAGGGGGTAGCTTTGAGTCAATTCTGAACAAATTAGATCGATACTTCGTTGATTTCATCCAAATCGATCGCATCCAAATTGATAGCTGTCGCTACTTTCTTCGGTTGAGATTTCAGATAAGCATTGAGCTCGATCGATGGTTGTTCTGTCTCTCGTTCAATGGCAGTCACAAGCCAATTTTGAGTTTGTCGGTGTTGCTTGCTATTCCAGGTAAACTGAACTTTTTGTGCTCTTTGAGTCGGGTGCAGTGCCAAAACAATCAGTTGCAGCTTGTGAGGCTCAAGCTCGAAGAATTCGGCAGCTACCCATAACTTTACTCGGTCTTGCCAAGTCAGTGCAGGATGGCGAATAGCCCATTCAATTAGTTTGGGTGTTCCTTTGACTAAACCCACATTTGCACGGACTTGGATCGCTTTAAAAAGAGGAGAAAGGGCAGACTTTTCTTCTGTTACTTTCCTTTTTTTTCGGTCTATTTTTGCTTGAATAGGAATGTCAACAAACAGTTTTCGCTGCGGTAAAAATAGTGAGGGCGATAGTTCTTTGAGCTGGAAAACCCACTGCTTGAACTGGGGGTAACTGTTGAGAATTGGCTCGACAGGTAAGCCCATTAAATTTTGCTTGACAAGCAGTTGCAAGCGTTTTTGTATGTAGTAAGGGACAAGAGGTGGCTCTTGTAGTTGGTTGCTATTAATAGTTCGATCGAGATCGGACAGAGTAAGAAGATACATTGCGAGCGAGCATAAAAGGCGCTCGCAATAGCGGCGATCGCCAGAAGTTAAAACTGAAAGATTGCGATCGCTCTTGACAGGAGTAAGACAGAACTGGGTCAGATATCTGCTGCCGGGGACGCTTGAGTCGAAACTCGGTAAAAGTCCTAAGTTATCCTGAGAATCAACGATTAAGATTAGTCTCCAATTTGATATGGGTTTGCAGAATAAGTGAAATTTTTTTGACGTAATTGTGGGTTTGCAGAAAAGATGAAATTCAGGTAATGACACCATAAGGGTTCCAGCCTTTGCATTTTGCAGATCAAATGAAATTAAAATGAAATTGGGTTGCCTCAAATTGAGAATTCGCATAGATAATGAAATTTTCCGACACATTTTACCTAAAAAATGAAATTTTCTGCTAACCCCAACCTTAACCAGATCCGATAGTGTATAAGTAGCGAGACAAATTAATCTGGGATGAGTCAGCCACAGAGACTGAAGCATTACAAAAATCTCCACCGCAGTGATAGCGAGCTACTCCCGGTCTTGACCACTTAATCTCCTGTTGACTTTAATCACACTTCTGGAATGGAGCAAGCGGCGAGATCCGGCTTCTCGGGCATGGCTTCATCAGGGCAACCTCTTCCATCCGAAGCAAGATTGAGGTTTGCTTTGCTGGCTAGCTTAAACGGTTAATTTACCCAATTTTTAGGCTGTTTAAACACCGGAAATCTATCTGGAGTTCTGACTATTTTTCCCTGTCAGTTTATCGACACTCTCAGAATTACATACGGCTGTCGGTCAGTTCTATAACTATCGGATAGCGTTGGAAAAACTCGAACCCTAACGAGTTTTGTATTGGGCTGTACCAGCAGATGTTTATCGCAACTTTCAGGATTGTTAATGAAAGGCTGCCGAATTAACTCGGCAGCACTTTCCTGTTATTTAAGCTGAGTGAGTTGAGTAATCCCGAGCAAAGCAGGCAAAATCGAATCAGGCTTATCTCCTGTTTTGAGAGCGATTTCTAAATCAAACAAAATCGAGAGCGATCGACTTAAACAGTTAGCTGATACTTCCTTAACCTCTTGCTTGAGGAAATACAGCCTTTTAGGATTACTAATTCCGCAAATACTGGCAATTTCACTATCAGAAAGTTTGCCGCCAGAATTCAGAGTAGCTTTTACCCACAGCCAAGTTTTAAACTGAGTTTGGAGAGTCGCAATAATTGCCAAAGGAAATTCGGCCCGAGACAGCAATTCATCAAGCAGCTTAATTGTCGCCAATGCTTGACCTTTTAAAAGAGCTTCCGCAAGTTGAAAGCTGCTGGCTTTAGTGGCTGCAACGAGGGCAAAAGCAGCTTCTTTCGTAATGCGAGCTCCCGCTGCATAAATAGCTAATTTCTCCAATTCACAGACCATTCTAGCAGAATCGTTGCCAATGGCTACTGCTAAATAGCTGACAGCATCTCTAGCAATTGAGAGATTCATCTGTTTAGCAGTAGTAGCGATCGCACTTTCAATTAAATCGGTACGCCAAGGGGGAATGAGATTAAATTCCAGAAGTTTACCAAACTGCAACAAATGCTTGACTGCTTTAAGCCGTTTGTCGATAACAGCAGCAGTGAAGACTAAGTGCGTTGTGGTAGGTAACTGAGGCAAGATTTGCAGCAATTCTAGTCCCAATTCTCCAAAATGCTTGAATCGCAATTTTCAACAACGATAAGTTTGCTTCCGCCGCCGAAAGGAACTGAAACAGCAGCAGAAAGGGCTGCATCTAGGAAAGAAGCATCGAAGCGGTGGATGTTGAAATCTCGCCAAAGAGAATGAGTTTGAGTCTTAAACTTTTCAACTTCTCGTTCAATTGCGTAGGCATCATTTCCAATTAGGATGCTAATCATGCTGCTAATTTCTCCTGCTGTTTGACAGTTACAGTAACAGAACGACCTAAAGCTTTAGTAACGATCCGCTGCACGGATTCAAGGTGACTCTGAAACTTATTCGCGTATTTTCTTTCTACTGCTAACACGCACGAATCAGCAGAAAGTTCGGCAATCTTAGCGCGGTTTAAGAGGGCGCGATTGCCTGGTTTTGCTGCTGCTACTACTTGCGCCCAAGTTGTATCGAAGTCGGGAGAATCTGCCTCTAGTTTTTGAGGGGTTCGATCGAATTTGTCATGCCGATTAGATTGGGAAGTTGCCGGCGATATCGTTTCCTTAACAGTGGACTTGTTGGATAGCATCAAGTTCAGCAAGCAAACTTCTAGCCAAGTCGCTGCATTTGTGCTAGTTCTCAATTGAATTTCCGATTTTTGCAATTGCGTACAAGCCGCATTAATTGTTTCAAAATCAAGATGAAGAGCGAGCGATCGCAGTTGTGAGTAGCTTACCGCTCCTGCAATTAAATTCTGGCATTGGCGCGTTGATTTGACAACGAGCAAATCTCTCATTACTGTTAGCAAACTACTGAGAATAATTTTCGGGGTTTTGCCGCTGTCAATGAGGGTTCTCGCAGATAGCAATACGCTTAAGGTATCGCCAGAATAAATGGCTTTAAGAAGGGCGATCGAGTCTTGCTCGCTGATGCTGCCAGATACTTCTGCAACTTGAGTTAGGGTAATTTCTGAATGGAGTAACGAAAGCTGAGAAAGTAATTGCAGGGCGTCTCTTAACCCCCCGTCAGAAATGCGAGCGATCGCGCGCATTGAATCAATTGTAATTGCAATAGATTCAGCATCGCTAATTTTCTGCAATTGTCCGACAATAGCATCAACTGGTAAGGCTCGGAAGTTAAAAGTTTGGCAGCGGGAGATAATTGTCGGCAGCACTTTATGTGCTTCAGTCGTACAGAGAATAAATACCACATGAGCCGGAGGTTCTTCAAGGCATTTGAGGAGAGCATTTTGAGCGCTGGTACTGAGTTGGTGGCACTCATCTAAAATCCAAATGCGGTAGCGGCTCATTGCTGGAGCAAAGTTGCTGTGTTCTATTAATTCTCTAGCATCATCTACGCCATTGTGAGAGGCAGCATCGATTTCAGTTACGTCTAAGTTGGAACTGGAATCAATAGTTTTGCAGTTTGAACATTCGCCGCAAGGAGTAGCGGTTGGTTTTTTGCTATTCAAACAATTGAGGGATTTAGCAAGGATGCGAGCGGTTGAGGTTTTGCCTGTGCCTCTGGGTCCGGTAAACAGGTAAGCTCGAGCAATTTTAGAGTCGGTGATGGCATTGGTCAAGGTGGTTTTGATGGTGTCTTGACCAACTAATTCTTGCAGGTTTTTGGGTCGGTATTTGAGGTGCAGTGGTTGGTACATTTTGAGTGGTTAGAATACTTCTGGTGACTATTCCCCGATAGGGGAGGCATTACTCAGCAGCAGTTCGATCCTTTTTGTCAAGTGGAGGTATTTGTGGTAGTCCCGATCGATCGCGAGTTACCTCAAAGAACTGCGTATTTTTACTTAAAGACCGTGCTTACGAACGCGATGTACGCAAGACTTTCAACATCGGTGAACGGTGTTGTGACAGTTGGGGTGCGGGATGTGGGTAACAATGCCCTAGATTTCTGCCGTAATGCCATCAAGTGTTGGGCGTCTTTGAGCAAAAACTCAATAATGCCAAACCCGGATTGAAAGAGAAGGTTCAATTAATACTTGGCGATATGACGGCTCCACCTATTAATAGAAGGAAATTTTGCCTAATTATTTTCGGCGGTAGTCAGTTTCTGCATCTCAGTACCGACGAGCAAAGGCTTTCTTGTTTGAACAATAGTCGCTGTTTGCTTGCTGACGAAGGTGTTATAGTTATATCCAATTCAAACCTCTCGCAAAAATCTGAGTACAACAGGACAGAAAAATCAGAACAACTTAACCATGAATGGATACTACAAGCTCAAGGCAAATGGGAAAATGGTGCGTATCAGGAAAATTTTAAACTCATTCCAACATCTCAAATGCAACAAGAATATTTGTTCGGTTGGCGTCTCTATCCTGTTAAAGATACTCACATGAAAAATTTGATAGAAAGTGCAGGTTTGCGATGTGTTACTCTGCCATCAAATCTGCCTATGCCACAGGGAAGATATATCTATATATGTAGGAATAATATTTAAACCAATAAAGCTGACAGGGTTATAACAGATGTATTTTAAGCTGTCACAATGAAGATCGAAAGTGCTGCGTTACTACACTTGCAAAACTTGACTCTCACCCGATTTGCAGCAACGCGCGATCGCCATCAACAATTCAGGAATATCCTCAGCAGAAATCTCCTTAATTGCATTCTCCACACCCGCTCCTTCCACCAGCTCCCCAGCTACCAGCGAACAAAAATGTTTGCGTGCTCCCGGAGCAATCTTCTGCATCGCCTGCAACAGGTTGTCGAGCATCTCGTCAGTTACACCCTTCTTGCCGTGCCTAAACTGCGACACAAGACTCTCGCTGACCCCAGCAACTCGAGCTAGGGCTTTGCCACTGATGTCATAACGTTTCAAAGTATTGTGGAAGGCTTCATAAATTAGCATTAAGATTTGTCACCTTAATTCACTGTGGGTGAATCTAGATTTACTATTGGTAAATGATTGGGGTCAAAATGGAGGTTTTTGATGAAGACTGACCTGCATCCACAGCTGCATAAAGCTTTTTGGCTGGGGAGGCAAAATTGGATGCTATTTAACTTTAGCAAAATTAGGAGGTTTGCCAACACAGATTGCCAAATTTTTAGCAAAAACTTCTCGGTAACCCTCGCAGGGACTTGGAAGATGTCAAAACAGGCATCGCCCAATTCCTCTCATATCGCTTGGAGGTGCACCGATGAGCGACATTAATCAGGCTCCCCAGACGATCGCCCAGACAATCGACTGGCTCCACAATTGCTTGGGCAGACCTGCGCTGCCGGAATGTCCCAAGGAATGCGAAAGGGACTGCAACGTTCCCGGAGGCAAAGCGCCTGCTTGGATAAACCAGAAAGGAAAAGCAGTCAAAGTCAGTTGGAAACCCTATCAAAAGCAATTGCCAACTCAGGCAAACTTAGCGAAGTGGTTCGCCCACACCACTGGCATCGGCACTCTCGGCGGCGGACCTAATACACAGGGCCACTACATCGCCTTTGTCGATCTAGATCGCAAAGAAAAAGTCTTCTCCTCGCCACAAGCTTTTGAGGCGCGCCTTGAACAGTGGTTCAACGACTACCCCCTCCTGAATGTCGCCCCTCGATTTCGCACCCCTTCGGGCGGATACCGAGTCATCCTCGCCTTCACAGAAGAACCAGATTGGACAGCCTTCAGCCTAGATCGAGACAGGTCCCGAATGGGCGAACTGCTTGCCCGAAACGGCGGTCACACCCTGCTGCCCCCTACTGTCGGCGCGAACGGCATCCCATACCGCTGGGAGTATTTTGTTGCATATCCGCCTACAGTTGCCAAACCGGAAGATGTTGGTATTTACCCAACACGGCAACAGCACCCGTCTGTTCCTGCCAACACCTCGCCCCGTTCTGTAGGAAGTTACGTCCCCGGCGCAATTCGCCTAGAAGACCTCATCTCCCCCCGCACCCTTGAAATTCTGACAGGTGGTGCCAAAACAGGCGATCGCTCCGACGCCCTGACCGCTCTCGCCTCCGAATGCTACGGCTGGCAAGAGTTCTGCCACCGCTACAGTATCTCCTACTCCGACACCACTGAAATTTTAGCCGAGTACGCCTGGGGGCAAATGGAAGACAGCAGCCGAGATCCCTACAAATGGCAGCGCATCCTCAAAACCATTAGCCCCTCCGCTTGCCAAACCGCCGCCGAATATCGCAGCGGAGACTCTGACAATTGCTGGAAAAAGATTTACCGGCTGGAGCCAGAAACCTTCCAGGCGAAATGCCCCCCTCACATTAAAGACAGGATTTTAGGAGAATGGGGTATCGACAAGCGCCCCAGGGCATCACCGACAGCGAGCCAGCAGCAGCTCAATTCTCAAAAGTTACAAGCAGATGCGCCAGAGAGCATCCCGCCAAACAACGGTGAGGTTACAGATAATTTTTACCCGCCGGATTCTGACAGTAAACAGAAAGAAAACCAGCTCCTCAAATATATCGATCGGCTCCTCGAACGGGGCAACATTCCCCTGTCAGAAAGAAGATCCGAGTGTGCCCAAATCGCTCAAGCTTTGGAACTCGACCCCAAATACGTCGAACAAATCGTTTTAACCCGACTGCAAGAATGGCAGTTCGCAGAAGTCGAAAGCGAAAAAACCCTTATTGAAGATTTAGTTAGCAAGCGCAAGCAGAGTCTCGACTTGCACCAAATTTTACCGCCTGAAATTGCCTCCATCCTGGCACAAATCGCTGCTGCAATGCCTACCAGCGCCGAACACCTGATGACAGTAGGTTGGTCAACCTTCGGCTGCGCGATCGGCACGGCCGCTGAAATTGTTGCTTGGCCTGGATTCAGACAAAAGTCCTGCGTGCTGTGGACGATCAGCACCGCCCGGTCGGGGAAGCTCAAAAGTCAAACTCAAGAAGTTATGGTCAACCCCATCCGGCTCTTGCAGCAGGACGCCAACAGCGAATACTGCATTGCCCTCAAAAGCTACAAAGAAGCACAAAAAGCCACCCAGCAAAATCGAGACCCCATCGGGCCGCCAGAAGAACTCCCGCCCCCACCCGTGCCCCGCGAGTATTGGGTTGAACACATCACTGTAGAAGCCCTGATCCGCACCATCAACGAAAATCCGCGCGGCTTCCTCGTCCACCGCGACGAAATCGACGGCTTCTTCAAAGCCCTCAACAAATATCGGGCTGGCAAGGGGGACGACGAAGCCTTTTACCTCACCCTCAACAACGGTGGCGGTCCCAAAGTCATCCTCATTGACCGCGATCGTCGAGTCGAGGTGGAGAGGTCGTGCGTCCCCATCACCGGCACCATCCAACGCAAGACGCTTGACGAAGAGATGACGCCCCGCAAAATTTCCAGCGGCTGGATGGCCCGGTGGGTAATCTGCTTGGCCCAGATGCCCAAACGGCGACGGACGCGACTTCCCTACCCCGACATTGACGCCTTTCTCAAAGACATCTACCACAAACTTTCCGTCCTCAAAATGCACTATCGTCCCGTTCAAAATGAGGAGACAGGCGAAGTGCTCAAAGATAAAACGAACCGCACTGTTTACCAGGGTTTTCCCATCACTTACCACCTCAGCGACTCGGCAGCCGACTACTACGAACAGCACTTTTTCAACCCGATGGTCGAGCGCGAAGAAGCTGAACTGAATGAAGGCTTCCAGCTAGCCATGTCCAAGTGGAGCGGGTACTGCCTGCGGATTGCCCTCATCCTGCATTGCTTGCACGAAATCTGCAAGTTAAAAAACCCGGACGGCACCCTCAAAACTTACTTGCAGTTGAAAGAAGAGTGGAAGCTCTCAGGCGGGGAACATTCCGACAAGCCTTTTGAGATTGAAATTCCTACCTCGATTGGGGCCGACATCATTCAAAAGGCGATCGCCACCAGCTACTTCTACATCAACCAGGCTGAAGTGCTTTACAAAGGGCAGCAGCAAGATGAGGACGATACAGTCCCGGTCATCCAGAAACTGATTCAGAAATCAGAAGAGTTGCGGGACACGGTTGCTGAAGGTTGGATCAGCACCCGCGAAGCATACCGCAACTGTCGCGAACTCGTTGCAGGAGCTAAACTGCGCCAGATGTCGAACACCGACTTTACGGCTGCGGTCTTCAATCAAATGGTTTCGATGAACCTCGGTGAAACGAAAAAGGTCGGCAAGTCTTTCAAGTGGCGGATTTTAAGATAATTGTTGCTCGGCCACGTTTTGGCGGTTATCTCATTTCATAAAAACCCTGCTACAAACACGAGCGTTGGGTTGATTCGCAAGTCAAAGCCAACAAAAAAGTTGCTACTGTTGCAGAATTTTTCGGAAATGGTATTAGTTGCAAGCCCGCAGAGCGATCGCGCGAACCGAGTTGCAAGTGCAGTCCAGGGTATTTGTGGCAACTTGCAAAAAATGCCGTCCTCCGACAGCAGCGATTCTTCCAAAGTCTTCCAGAGTAAGCGATTACGTTATCAATAATGACAGTTGTGACGATTCTCAACCGTCATTGACGATCGCGCTTCCCGCCTGGAGCGCTCTACACGGTGGGGCTGCTCGTACCGGAGTCAGAATCGTCAAAACCAGGTAGGGCATTCCTCAAACCGCATGATAGAAATCTGACCTTAGCGGGTACTTGCACTTCAATCGTCAAAACCAGGTAGGGCATTCCTCAAACCGCATGATAGAAATCTGACCTTAGCGGGTACTTGCACTTCAATCGTCAAAACCAGGTAGCGCATCCCTCTTGCCTTATGTGGAGTGAACTCGATCGCGAGAATCGTCAACCAGACTTACGCAAAACCTCTATATGTAAGGTGCGAAGTGATAGCGTAACGCATCAAACCACCACATTTTTTGTCGCGGAGTGAGTCGTGGTCAAAAATTTTGTAAAAAATCACCAATGATTCTTAAAAGCTAAAACCTTTACAGAGAGAACAGTTCACTATAATCGTCTTGCACGTTGGGCGAAATTTGTAACTGTTGGCAGCCAGGGCTAAAGCTGAGCATTGAAACCTTCGTCTGTTGCCTCCAGAAAGAAGCTGTGTTGAGAGAAGAGCGGAAGACAATAAAGCCCAGTCGGTTGTGGGCGATCGCAATTGTCACCGGATACCTAATTACCGCTAGTTTAAAAATTGCGTTGACGATTTGACGATAGGAAAGAAACTCCCGCAGAACAAGCTGTTCCCTCGTCAATAGCAGTTTCGACGATTGAAAATCGTCATTGACGATTCCTGGGCACATCCCAAGAGATTTACGATCGCCCGCAGGTCAGCGTACTGGTAACAGCGGCAACCTACAAACTGCTAGTTTGCCAAGCTGGACTTTTCAAAATCGTCAGAATCGTAGAAAACTCGCAGAACACCAAAATTTGTGTTGACGATTTGACGATTCCCTAAAACTCTTGCCCCGTAAGCACTTCAATCGTCAGTAATAGCTTTGACGATTTTGAATCGTCATTGACGATTCACTGTTGACGTTACTCACGGTAATCACATCAAGCGCCTATAGTCTCCTATTTTTGTGTTGACGATTTGACGATTCCCTAAAACTCTTGCCCCGTAAGCATTTCAATCGTCAGTAATAGCTTTGACGATTCTGAATCGTCATTGACGATTCATTGTTGACATTACTCGCGGGACTTACAAAAAGTTGTCAAGCAATCGTCAGAATCGTCAAA
>NC_019732.1 GCF_000317475.1 Oscillatoria nigro-viridis PCC 7112 | reverse complement strand
TATTTTTGCAGGGCCCGAAAATATGTTTTCTACTTCGGCAGAAATCTCGCGGGCCCTGACAAAAATCCCGCTAGGGGAAGTAGGCGGGGATATTCAAATTTCCCCATCTAGGACTTGGAACCGTTGCTGCTACATCAGGATAGTTTAATATCCTGACCTAGAGCCTAGAGTCTTTATTGGCACAGTAATTTAAAAAAACTGGCACAGTCGTTAGGCAGGGAGTGGCACAGACGATTGGCACACCCCCACTAGCACGTCCTTATCAAGTCAGGGATGCTGTCTTCTGATGCACGAGTTCAGTAATGCGGTCACGAACTAGCTCATCTTGGCTTTCCAACCAATCAGCGATAACAGCCACATCGTATTTAGTTCCTGGCGCGTTCCATCCGTACATCTGGGTAAGTAAGTTTTGCAATTGGGCAGGGTAGTATTCGGGCCACCAGACCAGAGCAATATCACGAAGTTTTTCAGCATCGTCTGAGCTAATTTGTGTAGTACAGCTCATCATTAAGAACTGAGTATTTTTAGAAGCTGGCAAAATTAAGTCCACATTGTCCACATTAGGCTTTAAAGCCTTATCAGGTAAGGGTTTAGTAATGTGGACTGAGTAGTCCACTTTTAGTCCACTTTCGTCCACTTTTGATGTTTTCAGGAGTGAGGATTGTGGACTTTGTGGACTGGTATTTTGAGGAATGTGGACAGGATAAACCTTGTCAGTGTATGGATTTTCGGCTAATGTGGACAATGTGGACTGTGGACTTAAATTAAAGGTAATTTTTCGTCCTTCTGATGTAACCTCACCGTATTTCAAATTTGACAACTCAGTAAGCCACTCTCGAACTCGCTGCACCTCTGGCCGCTCTTTGCCATTGAAAGATTGCCTAATTTGGTAAAGCGAAATTGTCCCCCCCTTGCGTTCTGCCAGCGAGATAATTTTTGCCAAGTTGGGAGCTAAAGCAGTGCGATCGGAAAATTCAGCGTAGAGGCTGGCAATTTGGTCAGAGCTGAATTTGACAAACTTTATCGCCGCTTCCACCGCAGCTTTAGGGATTGAGGAGCTAACCTCGACACCGTTGAAAGCGCAGGTAAGGGCGTAGATGATAGCGGCCATCTTGCCCACTTTTTCCGGCATTTTGCCGACCATCGCCCGGATGCCTTGTTTTGGTTCTGCAACCCGTCGGTCTTCCATTGCGTTATAGAAAGCGGTGAAAAGCCTTTTAGCATCAGGACTTAGCTCCATTTTCAAAGCAGGCAAAGCATCTATTTTTAGATAAAGCGCTGCGAGCATCGGTGTAATGTCAAAACCGCCACTATCCTCCTCAGAGAGCTTAGACGCAGCCAACGGCTGAAACACGAAGTCAAACCGCGCAAACTTCCCATTTGCATCGCTGCAATCTTTAAGCAAAGTGGCCAACACATCGGGCTGGATGGTTCCAAAAACGCTCAGCAGCAGCCCATCCAAGTCTGCTTTGGTTCCAGAAGCTCGCAGGACTGTGCTGCCTGTACCGTTCCAGAATTCGAGCAAGTCCTCATCATCACTACCCTTACCCCCTCGGTATTGGTTTGCCGATTTAAACAAACTGGCAAGCTCATCACATCGATACATCAAGGCTTGGTCGGGGAACTCAGCAACTTGGTACAAGATGCCCTCACCTGTGGACTTAGAAAACGAGTAGAGCCTGGGTCGAGGTTCTTTAGGTGGTAAGCCTTTGTTGTCTCCTTTAGCTGCCTTCCACTGCCTGTACTCTTCTTCATAGTCTGCGAGGGCTTTCTGATATTCCTTCCGAGCTTTCTCTCGTAGCGATTGCATCGGTCGGTCTATCATTGCCCGCATGATGGGGGATTTTTTTTGAGATGACTCAGCGACGATGCCAGCGAAATAGTTAGGGGTACATCGGTAGTCAGTGTCGCGTCGGAGCAAAACTTCTGAGCCGACCTTGAACAAGCTTGAAACTTGGGTGAGGAGGGCGGCCAGATAGCACTCAGTTTTTAGATTGAGTTTTGCCGCTAGTTTTTCGATAGGTGCCGCTAGCCCAGGGGGGAGAATTTCGGATAATTCAATCTGTGATTTTTGGGCAGAGAGGAGGCGAGCAACTTCGGCCGCTGTGTCTTCTTGCTCCAGTTCTTGCTCTAACTCTTGCTCGCGAGTGCGATAAATTTTCTGAACTTCTGCCGGAGTAAGTCGGTAAGTCTGAGCCAGTTCTGAGATTTTGATTTGAAGCTGCGACCTTCTCAAGTCAGAGTGGAGCAGTTCGTCAATTTTTGCCGCTAGGTCGGAGAGGCTAGGAACTTCAAATTTCGGGTGGCTTACAACTTTTGGCGCTTGCCGGGGAACCTCAAAGACTTTCTTCTCTCCGATTGCCGCCTTGATATCGTCCGCAGTTATTTTGTGATGTTCCACCCAGTCGGCAATATCTAGCCCTTTGCTTTCGGGTAGGTTTTCCCAGGCTTTAGATTCAGGGAAAGGATAAAGCCACAGCGCGCCAGGGAATTCTTGATGCAATAGCTCAGCGTGTTTGATTCCTGGTTTATCGCGGTCGGGGACGATGACAACTGTTGCACCCTCTAAATCGCTTGTGTCAGTGTTTCGCCACTTGCCAGAGCCACCGATATTACAGGTAGCGGCCAAACCTAAGCCCCAAAGTGTATCGGCGCAGGATTCCCCCTCAACGATGAAAATCAGTTCGTTATTTGCGATCGCTTTTTTGACCTCTGCATAGCGGTAAATAGGGATATTTTCACGAGCTACACCTTGAATACCTCCTATCCACCCCATCTGTCGCGAACTCTTGCACTTACCCCAACTCATTTGAGTCCAGTTAGCCTTAGTACCTTTGCCGTCATCAAACCGAACAACGCGGACAAGGGGGGAGCCGTCGCGGGCGGGATAGTACCAGTCACGAGTACCACGCGGACGAATAGCTTTTTTTTGTTGGATGGGGGCGTAGTAAGTTTTGCCATCTTTATCGGCTTTCGAGGTTGCTTCCCAGCCCGTAGCGGGTGGCTGTTCGCGGTTGCATACTGAAAGTTCGCCGATGAAATAGCACCAGTCTGGTTTGCCACAGTGGGGGCAGGGGCTGGTTTTGGATGCACGAAGAAGTGCACGGCTTGTGCTTTGTCCGTTGTCTGAGCTACTATTCATGATAGGTATGTGGCCATCAGGCCTGATTCCAAAAAGCCACTGCGTTCTAGGTTCCAATTAGTAGCAGTGGTTTTTTGGCTTTACATTGAAGTTTTAAAAAACTTAAAACACGAGTGGAACCGCCCCGCTAGAAAGACGAGCGGACAGGTAGGTCACTACGAGCGCAACCATTCGATTCAATAAACTTGGGAATAGGGATAAAGATTTTAGGCGGGTCGCGACTAGCCTCAATCTTGCAAAGGTCAGTATCAGGAGTCGTAAGCGTGTCTATGACCCACAAGAAAATATCCACCACCAGCTCGAAAAAGTGGATTCCGAGCCAAGCCTCAAACATCGCTTTGATTTGATTCTTGAGAGTGCGCTTAACTCTCCAAATGACTGCACCCCAAAAACTCATGTACTTTTTCCATTTTTCTTTTGGAATCGGTCTTCCCACAAACATCCAAGTCAGTCCCCCCGAATATTGTGAGAACTGATGCTCGACGAATTTAATGCAAGAAGTTAAGTACATTTTGTGATTCTACCGTTAGGTCGATCGCAATTGAAAACCCCTTGGGCAAACTTTGGTGTTTACAGTCTTGTCTACACTGCTGTCTACAGTTTTTGATTTTCAAAGTTGGAAAGTATATCATAAGTTGTGTTTTTTTAAATGCTAACCGGGTATTACTCGCCCCGGTTGCCTGCGGCGCCTTTGACTAATGGCGCGGCTGGGGGGGCGGGCCATACCCGGCTCCCCCCCCAGCCCACGTTTTCATCCTTCCTCTTCCTCCTGTTTAATAAATGGCATTAAGTATTCATACTCAGCCTTTGCGTCGCGATAAGTTTGGCTACTACCAGCCGACACTCCCCAAACTTCTTTGAGGATTTTGTTTTTGCCATTGATGCCTTTGGCGTGACACCGCAGAATCAATTCAATTTTTTCGCGCTGTCTAGTGGATAAATTCACCACCGCCAGTTCGCCAGAATTGCTAGAAGTCTTATTCACTAACAGTTCTAACGATTCTCTTATAGAATCGAGTTCCGTCTCTTTTTCTTGTTCTGTTCGCTGATTCGTATTGAGAATTGCCTCGGCTTCTATGCGACGTTGCTGTTCGGAGACATAAATTTCTGTTGCCAGTTCGTCCGCCACATCAGCGTTGATGGCCGCTTTTTTCATAGCCTCAAACTCTTCAACTTGGTTGAGTTTGTCAGCAACTCGGCGAGCTTCAAAGCAGCAAGCCCAGGAGCCAAGTAAAGCTAAACCTGTTGTTAAGTTGTGTAAAGGAACCTTGCGGCTTAAAAGAAAGGGGGGAGCGAGCCAGAGAGTAAAGGCAGAAACCGTTAAGACCGAAACTTTCAGGCGCGACATATCATCACCCCCAGTCCGATCGCTGCTGCTGCGAATCCTAGACACAAAATGCCCTGCAAGTCGCACAACTTAATTTTCAGGCGTACGACCAACCAGTCATCTAAAGCCCAACTCAACATCCATAGCACAGCAAAAATTATGTAGACAGCTCTGACCAACGCCAAAGCATTAGGATGCAAGGAAGCCACCCAGCAGAGAAAGCTGGAGGCAACCGCAACCATCAAAAAATCGTTGAGAATTGCGATCGCCTTTGTCATCTCACCGCCTCCTGCAAAGCTTCAAGATTTCGTACAGCCTCATCAATAGCAGAGGTAACTGTATCCATCAATTGCTGTTCTGATTTTTCCAACAAGCTCATCCCCAGAGAGTTGCTAGTTCGCCACCGAACACAGGTTTTTGCCCCGTGCAAAAGTGCGATGCAAGTCGCAAATTCGGGAGTTAGCGGGTTGCCGTTGGGATCACACTTTTTTCGCATCAGTTCGCCCCCTGCAACTTGGCTTTAATTTCACTGATGCGGGTTTCGGCATTGCTGGCCGCTTGGTCTAACGACATCCCTAACCGAGCATAGGCGGGGCGTTGATTATGCAAATGCTTACCCAGCCGAACATCAGCGCGTTTCTTTGTGAGTTCGTTGTCAGCCACCACACCTTCGTATTTGCGGTGATACTTGTGGACTTTTGCGTCAGCCTCTTCAATCTTCCCCGCAGCTTCATAGCCCCGCTTCGACTGTTTAGCGCCTTCGGTCTTTTGCTTGGCAAGCTCTTTCATTGCGTCCGCTTCTTCCTCAGTGAAGTAGCGAGGTGCCGGAATGATGGGAACCGAGCGCTCGCCTGCTGCAAAATTGCCAGGGTTAAGAGGGCTGATTGCGTCCGCCGAGGTAGCAGCCATAACTTTGCTTTTATCAATGTTGTGGCTGCCATCATGAACTAAGCCACCACCGGACTGGGTAGCGGATTGATTGCCACCACCCAAAAGTTTTTGCATTAATCCCATTATTTTGAGGCTCCGATTTGAATGTTGACTTTGATGGGAGGAAATAAATTCAGAGGGTTAATTTGTCGCCAGAGATTCATAGCCAGCAGAAACACACCCGCCGATGCGAGGGCGAGGGCGATCAGTTGTCCAAAGTCCACCCAGTCTAAAAAGCTGGTGGAATTCTGGCGGCTAAAACAGCACACGGGAAACGAACCATCGCCAGTCCAGTCAAGGGTGTCTACACTGTCTACAGCAAAACTGTCTACACGAAGCAAGTCAGGTGTCGTGTCTACAGAAGCGTCTACAACGTCTACGCTGTCTAGCGATTTGTCTAGTAGTCTGTCTAGCGTTTCACCATCAACGAAATACAGTTCCAGCAGTGCTTCCCATGTAGAAGTTTTTGAAAGTTTGCCAAACTGCCGAGCGTCCTCATTAGTGAACCCGCAGTCAAAGGCGATCGCCTTGAGTTGGTCGATGCGGCGACAACTGGCAGGGGGCTTAGCCATATTTGACCTCGCGCATTAGGGTACAAGCTTCCTCCAAGTTGGAATGGATAAGCGCGAGACACGCGGGTACGTATTCGTAATAACTGTCCAAGAGCAGGCTGGCACGAAAAATATAAGCATCGTCCCGCTCGGACTCAGCGGGAGATTCCACTAAATACGTGTTGAGGCATTCAAGAAAAATTTCTCGGTGGCGGGCGTTGGTCAAGTCGTCTATGCTCAAATTAATGAGCGAGAGAACGCGAGCAAACGTTTTGCCATCCACGACAATTTTGTCATTTGACGCAAACGTTAAGTGTTGCGATCGTCCGCAAAGACAATCGTCTGAAAGTGCCATAATTATTAAGCTCCAAACGTTAATACTGAACGGTTTGGGGAAGCCGTGACTTGTTTAGCGGGGCAAACGCTACTCAGTCGCGCATCAATCTTCCTTAATTACCTACGATCGCAGTATTACAGCCATATTGTCAAGTGATGGCTGTAAAGTTTTGTCACGCCCTGGCGTTAAATCCTACATCTCCAAAACTTGTTCGCCCTCTGCCTTATCCTCAGTAGACCAAGCAATCTCAAAAAAGTTAAGGCACTGTTTGCACTGGTAAGTAGTTAGGTCAATTTGAGTTTCGGAATTGTAAACAGATGAAATCCAGTTGTTGTATCGAGACTTACAGTGCGGGCATTCAAAGGTAGACGGCATCAGCTTTCCTCCAATATTTCTAAGATTTTCTCAACATCTGCGAGCGTCACACTAGATTTTTTCCGCTTGGTTCGGAGCTTGCTGAGAATTGTTGCGGGTTCCGTGAATTCGACACCGATCGCGATCGGCGCTGAGTTTTTAATTTCCTCTCGATCGGCGCGTTCTGTCGTAAGTTGCGATCGCAATTTCTCAACTTCCTCCTCAAGCTTCCATTCTCTTTCTCTGCCATCCTTGATGATAAAAGCTTGAGAGGATATACTTTCCCGCGCTCCCTCTAATTCCTCCTTTAAAGATTGGTTTTCCATCTCTAGCCTTAAGTTAGTCACCTGCAAGTTACCTAGCTCAATCTGTAACTCATTATCTGTAACTTTGGGTAACTCTTCACAATTACCCGCGTCAGACTTTCCCAGCAGTGCCTCATGCAAGGCTTCTAGGGATTGTTGCAGCGCTTGCACTTGGGATTTTAATGCTGTGAATTCCTTAATAGTAACCTTATCTGCAACTTCCTCTGTAACTACTCGCTCGTTTCCTTCTGTAACCTCTGTAACTTTATCTGTAACCCGTGACTGTGGGGGAGTATTCAGAGCCTCTGCAATCTCCTCAAGCTTTGTGGTGCTTATCTCTGAGCTTTTGCCGATGTATTTTTTATGTAACTTCCCTGCCATCTTTCTGTAACCGTACCAGTAATCGCCACCCTTGCCTGACTCCTTGCGAACTGTGTAGGGCTTATTCTGTCCCGATGGTTCAAATCTAAATGATGTTACCGACTCCAGCCAGGTCAAACCTCTGGGAGAATCAACTTCAAAGACCTTTCCCGCGAATTCTACAGTCCCTTGCACTACCGATGGAATTGCCATAAGTTACCTATCAGTTGAATAATCGCTTATGTAACCAATTATAAGTAACTTTTAGGTAACTGTCAAGGGTTACAGAAAAGAATTTTTTACCAATCCAGAGAATGCCCTTCCGGGCGGGATGGCGGC
>NC_019731.1 GCF_000317475.1 Oscillatoria nigro-viridis PCC 7112 | reverse complement strand
AAAAACCTAAAACCAAACCCCGCCCCCTCTGACTGACAATCTTCTAGGGCGGGGTATGGCACTCACATTCATGAGGTTTTCCCATCATGACACAACCACCGCCGATACCTGTGGAAGCGGCTGCACCTTTCTCGATCGCACCCGCACCCGTATCCGCACCCGCATCAGAACCGGGTACAACAACAACAGCCGCTTTGTACCGCCAGCTCTTGATATCCGTTAACGCGATGCCGCACCGGGAACTGAGCGCTTTGATGGAAGCCTCCGTGTATTCATTCCGTCAAAGCGATACCCTCACCCGCGCTATCAAAGAATGCGGGACGATCGAATTATTCGGGGATAAATGGCCCCTGACTTTCGACTTCCTGCCAACATCCGCTGAAGCTTTAAATTTGGTGCGAGCGATCGCCGACCAATTCTCGTGCCGCCAGCTACACCCATGCTGGCAAGAACTCCTGAACACCAGCACCGACATCCAGAAGAAGGCGCTAATCGAAGCTATCGCCTACGCTCAGCACTACTCGTGCACGGTTTTGGAAGCGCTGTCCGAATGCGAGCTCTTAGATTTATTTCCAACATCTGAACATTTAAATGTTTGGATGTCTGAGAGTGAAGCGCTGCAAATGGTTCGCTTGTTCGCGGGTTCTCTGTTAGCCCAAAGTTCAGAGACATTGCCCAATGCCGGTGACGGGAGGGATTCGCGGTGAGAGCGCTCAAAAGCCATCAATTCAAGTGGAGCGTTACCGTCACCCGCAAGTACAATCCACCCCGCCAGATCGTAGTTTTCGGGCGATCGCCAGCAGAAGCGCTGCAAGGTGCGGTTTCTTCTGCCCGCGAAGTCTGGGGTATCTGGGATGCCAAATCGTTTAGCGCGCCGGAAAGGAAATAATTTTTTTTGAGTTTATTGCGGTTGCTAATTAGTTGATAAAAAACTAGCAACCGAGAGGCGACCGCAAACAAACCGGTTAAAGACCATGAAACCGCTATCAACCATAATTCCCGACTGTGTGGTCTGGACAACCAACGATGCGCTAGCAAACGCCATGAATATCTCCCTAACTCAACTTCGGCGCGATGCTGCGGTACTCAAAGCCTTGGGGTTAATTCGCCAATTACAACTAGAGGAAACGCAGCAGAGATACAAGGGATTCGACCAGCGCGATAGCGAGATTATGTGGCTGTTCAGGCAGCTAGTCAAGGAACGAGGCAGGACTCAAGCTATCAATTCAATTCATCAAATCATTGAGGAGTTTTACCATCATGAACACGACAGATAAGAAAGCAGTAGAGCAGGCTAAGGCAGCTCAAAATAGCAGCGCGGGCAAACAAAAACGCACAACCCGTTCTACCAAGAATGCAGAACAAGGTTTGAACAACGTCCAAGCAAAACTGAACGAGGCTCGGCAAAAAGTAAGGCAGAGTACCAAGGATTTTATCTTTGGAGGCGGTATTTCCGATGCTCTGGAAGATATCGCTAACGGAGATTTTGGTGATTTGGGCAACGAAATATTTGATGCACTTGATGTTTTCATTGGAGGGATAGACAGTGGACGTTTAGCATTGGAAACCAGGGAAACGGAGCCAAAAAAAATGCTAGCTGCATCGCTCGACTGCGAGAACTTCGACAACTCAGACAACGGAGTTCACAACAGAAGCAGGTAGTAGATAAATTGCTGATTTTTCTCCTTTACCGGCTTCAGGAAAAAGCCCGCACTGACGCTATTACCTCTGCGGGCTATTCTCCCACAAGTGATGATAATTATGCTGAAGAAACAATCGCGCTAATGAGGTTTGTCTGATGCTGGAAAGTTACGGTTTTATTGAGATGTATTTAGTGTGTCCTGGATTGAGATTGTGGCGGGTCGTTAAGTCTAAACTGGCTGCAATTAGCCAAGTGAGCGAAGTAGCAGTATTGGTGGGAGGGTGTGCGTGAACAATCGAAAGTTGCTATCAGCCGCAGTTCTTACAGAAGAAGACGAATTCTACGCTCTCCTGCAATGTGGCAGGAATTAACTATGTGGATCGGGTAAATGGAAAACCAGTTCGAGTTTACCCCTACTGGATAGACAGACCTAACTGCAATTGGCACAGTCCACCAGTCGCAGAAGATGAGGATGAGGATGAGGATGATGATGAGCCTGAAAGTGAAGATGAGGTTCGAGGTAATAGAAAAGGCTGGATAAGTCGATTAACAACGTGGTGGAAACGACGCGATGCTATCAATATCAACTTCTTGGAAGAATCCTCGTTAATGAGGTCACAAGAAATGAGCAGCGAATTAGAAACAGTAAAGCAGTTAGTGGAACTAGACCCAGTGCCAGAAGCAATTGTCAAATCTGTAGACATGGCGTGGGCTGTGTACCGCAAAGGGCAAATTCCCGACAACTACCTAATTTGTAAAGAGATGTTTTGGGAGGGAATTTGTCAGATTCTGGGTTACATTCCGGCTCATATTAAATGTAGCGGTCAAGGACACGTCTACATTTCATTCAGTCCCAATGAGACTTCTAGGTAACAACCATGTCAGATAAACTCTCGGTAATTTGTGCATCGCTCCTGTTTGCAGCCATCCCCGCAATGCTGGTTTACGCAGGTCAATCTATCTATCACGACGGTTATCGGCAAGCCGTAAAAGATTTACCGCCAACAGTAGTTCAAGGCGACCAGAATATAGACAACAGCACGAACCACAACTATCAATTTGCACCGTCACTTGGGGGGAAGTAAGCTTGGGAATTGTTTGACACTAACTAATGTAAACGGGAAAGCAAGGCAACTGAAAGAGGCCAAATGCAATGCTGAGTAAGATTATAGGAGCTTTAGCTACAAGCACTTTAAATGCAGTATTCGACGCTGCATTTGATGAGCTAAAGAGAAGGGGCGAAATTATTGAAGACGAATCATTGGCGGAACTCACCTCTGACAAGATTAAGATTTTTGCTCACTTGGGATTGAAAATAAAACTCGTTGTTGAGCCAGATTTCGCCTGCTGGTACGTGTATGACGGCGACCCCGACCCGATTGAAATTGGCGTTGAAGAAAATGAGGATAGAGCTTTTGATTCAGCTACAAAATGGGTGGACTGGTATTTGTCAGGTGAATGGAAACTTTCTGATAGAAGTTCCTATTCTACCGACCCGCAAAGAAATTAAACTTACACTCGCCTTGCTGCTGACTGCTGACAATGGATTTGATTGCATACCAACCCGCAGAATGGGTTAAAGGAGAAAAATAATGAATGCAATTGTTAAATACACAGGCGGTGGAGCCATAGCCCCAGCCCTAGTCGGAAAAGTCAAAGCATTTGATAGCGGGTGCATCTCACTTTTGCGAATGTGTCAAAAAAGAGTTAAAATGAAAAAGCTAGTAAAATCGTCAAATAAAGATGAGGTAAATAAAATGACACCCTCAGACCAACAACAACTAAAAGCCCACTTAAAAGCGGTAGCAAAAATTCTTTACAGAAATACAGAGCCAACCGAGTTAAAAAGTTTTGAAAGTATAGAAAAATCAGTCCGTCAGAAAATGTTATCAGAGGTTGGTCCAGAAATAGGTAACTTTTTTTTCTAGCAGTATCAGGAATTCAAACAGGAAAACCCCGAAAAATAAAATCAATAATCGGATCGCTCGACATTACAGATAATCAGGCAAAATATTTTGGCTTAAAAGCTTACAGTCAATTTAGTCCCCTGATGGAAAATTGCTGTCTTTTAATCACTGCTAACGAATCTTATCAAAGCGCCGAAAAAGATTTGGAAAAATTTACGGGGATCAAAATTTCTCACAGTACATTACAAAGATTAGTCAAGCGACAAGAATTTGAATTGCCTACATCTAAACAAGGAGTCAAAGAAATTACATTGGATGGCGGGAAAGTTAGACTACGCAACGAAACCAAGGGCGAGAGCTGTTACTGGAAAGACTATAAAGCCGTGTGTTTAGATAATGTTTATTCGGGAGCCTTTTTTCAAAATAATCAAGATTTAATTGATTGGACTAATAGCCAAAAATTACTACACCCTATGTATTGTCTAGGAGATGGTCATGCCGGGATTTGGAACATCTTTAAAGAAATTGGAGATAATGAACAAAGACAAGAAATTTTAGATTGGTATCATCTCAAAGAAAATCTCTACAAGGTAGGGGGTTCAATAAAACGATTGAAATTAGCAGAAAATATGTTATGGCAAGGCAAAGTTGATGAAGTTAGAAATTTATTTAAAGACTTTAAAAGTCAAGCATTTAAAACGTTTTGCAATTATTTAGAGACCCATCGCTGCCGAATAGTGAATTACCAATACTACAAAGAAGAGTCCATAAGTTCGATTGGTTCGGGAACAGTTGAATCAACAATTAAACGCATTGGATTAAGGGTGAAAATATCGGGAGCGCAATGGAATATTGAGAACGTTTCCTCAATCCTGGCTCTTCGCTGTGCTTATCTCAACGGTCAACTTTCAATTTGATGTATGTGCCAAAGTGAGATGCACCCGAGCTGTGTCCCATTGCTAAAACTGAAGCTTGTTTTTCTGCGTCTGATAGACCAATCTCTTGACTGTAGGTTTCAAACGAGTGACGCAACTTGTGAGGAGACATCGAAACTCCGGCAAATCGCCAAAAAATATGTTTAACTTTTTTTCCAAAACTTGATGAATTCAGAAGTTTGCCATTTTTGTCTTGGAGAAAGAGAAAATTATGTTTGGGTTCTTTGGCCAAAACCTGACGCCACTTATTAATCCACATTTCAAGATAGTCATAAAATCGGGTGCCATCAGGAAAAGTTATATTGTTTAGAGGAATGGCAAGTTCTCCATAGGTGCCCATTGTTTTGTAGTCTTCAGGCCAGAGATAATACTGAGCCTCATTAGGGTTTTTCATCTTTTCTAATGAGACAAATGACCCATCTTGAAATCCGCCCTTGACCAAACTTTTACCGATTTCTGCCTCATAATATTCCTTGGCTCGTCGCGGAGGACAGGAAACCATCAGAGCAATAATGATAAATCTCTGAAAAGACCTCGCAATCCCTGTATCCATCCGGGGAATCTTGTCAATTTGAGGCCGTCCACCTCTGTAGCGGTTACTTCGTTGATAATGTTTCACCTCAAGAGTTGCTTCAAAGCGAGTTTTTTCTAAAACCTCTATAATTTGAGGATAGGGGACAACTAGAGAGCGCTTCTCACTTGTTGTTTTAGCTTGTTTTCGAGTCTCTCTTTCATGAACTCGACGACACGCCTTGAGAACATTAATTAACGGAATTTTATCAAAAGTATCTCGACTCTTCAAGTCCTCTGAGCTGACCTGACGATAATAAGTGAATTTGGCAAGGTTAATAATGGCGTTGTAGTTCTGAACTACCGACGCATGACTCACATTTCCCCACTCCACGTATTCCTCAATTAAGTTCGCAGCTTCTTTACCCAGGTCTTCAGATGTCTCCTGGGCCACTCCTTCTTTGTACATCCTTACCTTGTGAGCGTGCAAATTTCCCTCCTCTAAGCACTCGGTAAGCTTGAACTTCATTTGAGTAAAAGGCACAACTTTGGCTAGCCTCACCTCTGCTAAAAGGAGCTCCTCCTTCTTCTTGCGAAACATCCAGCCAAGTAATCGACAGACGTGTTGTACGTCTGCTTCCACTGTTGGGTGTTTAACTCTTAACTTTTTCTCCATGAACTCAGCGAATTCCATAATTTCTCGGTCAAATTCGGGATTGGCTAAATACCAATTTGGCTCCACCTGAGCAAAAGCAACCTGGAGCATGGATAAGCCAACCGGAGATAAAACGAATCGCCAATTCAGCCAAATTTTTCCAACTTGGTCTTTAGGAATAGAGACAAAATCGGTGTCCAAACATCCAAGAAATACAGTTTCGCTAGATGTTCGCAATCCGGCATGGAAATCTTTCATATCCTCACGCTTTCTACCTCCAGGTGCTTCCTTGAGGCAGTAAATAAGTTCAAGATTTTCCGGATCTGATTGGAACCACTTTCGGGAAACGGCAAATTTTACCATATTATTCAGGTGAAACTTGAACTGTTTTCGCTTGTTAGCTTCTTTCCAACCTTGCTCGTCAAAGAAATGTTCCGCATTTTGCAAAACAATTTTTAGATCGGAAATCGGTCGTTGTTTGAGAAAAGAGAGCGCCTTTGCCCTTTCCTTTTCGGTGGCTCGCTCCTTCTGAGGAACTGGCCCCCCTAAATATGGAGCGATTACGCGCGTTATCACCGTGTAACTCATCGGGATATAGCTAGGAGACTTAGACCCTAGTTGCCCTAAAAACTTCTGCCAGAACTCGAATAAATTCTGGGGCGGCGCTTCTGGTAATTCTTTCTCATCCACAGGAGTGGGAATTGGGTTAGAATTAGTGATAACTCTATGACCCTGATGAGGGAGAATTTTATAGGATGCGTCTTGACCTGTTGGTGACTTTTGTTCGTCGATATGAACTCCTTCGTTATGCTGTAAGGTTTGCAGATGATAAAGTCTTATATATATTATATAACTTTATCGACGTTGTGGGGACTGTCAGATTTAGGTATGGACGGCGAAGTATGGCATACGAGCCCACTAATCCTGTCGGGCAATGACGAAAAAACCCTCTCTCTGATTGAGTTGTAGAGACTAAACGCAGGCTGCCATTTCTGAAAAAGTTAGATAGTTACCGTTAGATAGCTGTATAACCTCGACTTTTACAGCGTTTATACGTATAAACCAAGCTTATATAAATCAAGGAGTATAGCTTTGGGTATTTTTTTCAGCGAAGTGGTTAGATAAGGGATTTGACGCCGGGGTAATTTCAAAAAACTACTAATTTGGTTTATGGCTATAAACAAACGACTTTAATAACAAGGAGTCTGGGCAATGAAAAAACCAAGAAAAAAGCCAAAAACTGAGCGACCAGAATATTCAATAAAGCAAGCGCATCCGGGGCAGCAATGTCTCCGTAATGTACCAATTCTTTACAATGAAAAGAAGCAACCAATATCCCTTACTCTGACTCCAACTGCGATTAAAAAACTCACCGACTTAGCGTTAATGATTGGAGATTCTCGCAGCCAAGTTCTTGAACAGTTGTTGAGAAATATTACGCCCCTACAAGCAAAAAGAATTATTGGCAAAAATCCTGAGTAAAATAAGGTGTGCTGCGCCGAGCGAATTTGAATTTGTGTAGTTTTGGAGACCAGCTTATAGAGAGTAATTCTGAGCGATCCGAGCTACCATATCAAGCCGATCGCTTGTTTGGATTGCCAGCAAAATCACGGATTTTAAATTTTAGATTGTCGGCTACGACGCCAATAGCGGCTGAGATTTTTGCTGTTCGATCTGCTCAACATTAGACTGGCAAAGCTAGTTCAAGGACAAAGCGTCAGCAACTATCGGCTAATCACTTGAAGTCCGAAAATTACACCTCGCCAACAATCGTGTGAGAAATTTATGTTAGTGGCTCTATCTCTTCTAGCCGTAGGAAATATAGGCGGCCGGATGTTTCACCCGCGACAATTGTGACGCCATCGGGTGCAAGGGCGCAACAGGCGATCGGGCGTAAGCGTGTTTCTTGATGCCTACATCAGTTTGATTTCGAGGCAAAACGGGGACAACTCGCCCCAAGCTGCTGAAACTTGTCAAATTGTGCCTCGCCAATAACTGCCCGAACTTCGGCTGTTGTAATTTTTCCAGTGGCGGAGCGCTGGTTTGTTGCTGCCCCACTGCTGAGAGGGCGTATCAAACTTAGGAATGAAAATTTAATAACTTTAGCGTTTGTTAAATAGTCGGCACTGCACAATAATTCCATTTTGGTAGATATTCATCAAAAATAATTTTCATTGTTTCTTTAAATCCATTAGCTACTTTTCGACCAGTTTCATAAATTTTCTCAATCACATTTACTACGACAGAAAGCCCGGTTTTAGTATGCGTTTTTGCCATGAGTTTTTTCACTAACTCAAGAGAAGTAAAAATCACTCCTTGACAGGCTCTAGTTACGTGAGGAAACAAACGATGTTCGATCGGATTATACTGGACTTCCCCCGTACAAATGTAATAAAATATCTAAAACATTTACCAATTATAGGTTTCAATTGTTGAGTGAAAAAACTGTACCCAAGTTAAAGCAATAGCCGTTTTGGCGATCGCGCAGAACGCAATAGATTCAATATAATTGGCGTAAGCTTGCAGGCGTGAATAACCTACATGGCTACATAAATTTTACTCAACAATGGAAACTTTTGCAATGATAGGCTTTTGAGCCTATGTAAGTATATTTGCAGGGGGAAGTCCAGATTATACTTCGATGTATAGGGGTATACCCCTATCTAGTCCAAACTGTCGGGGAGATAATTTTAGCTGATAGATCATCTAAATAGAAATCGTAAACAGGTTCTCCTGATAATTCACAGCAAAGAGGTTCAATAATTTTAGTGAACGGATTCCAAACTACTGTTACAGTCCGTTTCGTTTTCTTTCTTTGCAACTCACATTGAATATGTACTGTAGGTAGATGGATAATCATTGCACTGTGCAACCAAGCTTCTACACTCATTGCATAACGCTCTTGGATATCTAACAATTTTCGATCTAGCTCTCTATTAGTAGCTTCAATTCGAGCTAATTCTTTGTCTAATTCATCACCAATCAAATTTTTTAACTCAATCTTGTGGCGAATCCCAGAGCTAATCGTGTTGTAATAATCCTTGAGTCTTTCTTCATCCCTAGCTCTTGCTCTTGTTAATTTAGCCTGCCAATTATCTAAAGATTTTCCAATCAATATTCCACTTTGATGTTCGATTAACTTCAACAACTCATCAAAAGGAATAGAAAATGGTGTTTCTTGATTATCCACATCCATTCTGTCAGACTCCCAAAATAAAGCATCCCCAATTTGTACTGGTGTTACTCCTGTTATTTCATTGATAATAAACGAAACTAGACCAATCCTTTTTTCTTCGGCATTCGCTGTGTAAGCCACATTACATAAAATGTAGCGAGTGGTTGATGGTTTAGCATCTACAAAACGAATTAACCCATTTTGAGGTTTGAATCTCTCTGGTATGCTTTTGTCAAATCCCGTAGCTTTTAGATAGCCATCAAATTTTACACCCAAGGCACTAATCTGCCCTTTGACAGCTAATAGTTCAGATAATTTATTTAATACTTCTGAATGATAAGTAACAAAAACACTTTGAGGTACATCAGTGATAGTTGTAAAAGTTACTTCTTCTGGTAGAGAAAGTAACGAGGCTATGTTTTCATTTAACAGCGCATTTAAAACGTGTTCCCCAGCCGGTTCAGCTATTCCGTCATGGAGAGCTACAATTTTTCCTAAAGTAGTAATTATTGGGTCTGATAACATATTTAATTAAATCAATTTTTCAAGCTTCAAAATCTTCGCCAAAAATCTGTTCATCCAGTTCTTGAATTTGCTCATATTGTTTTTGGGCTTTCAACAAATTATCTGCCAATTGCTCAAAGGCTTGATCTAATTCGGGTTTAACTTGATGCTTAAGCCAGATATCCATGACAACTTCACTAAAGTCAAATTCATCATCCACATTGCCTAAAATTGTTTCAATTTCTCCGACTACCAGTTCAAACATATTAATTTTGTCGTGCAGTATCCGCAGAATATAGTCTTCGATACTGCCTTTGAGACAGAAGTTAAAAATAAAAACATCCTGGGTTTGTCCGATGCGGTGGATACGACCAATGCGCTGTTCAATTTTCATTGGGTTCCAGGGCAGGTCATAATTAACGATCGCATTAGCAAACTGGATGTTACGTCCTTCTCCCCCTGTTTCCGATGCTAAGAGTACAGAAACATTATCCCGAAATGCGGCTATAGCCTCATCTTTCTGTTTAAGGGACATTCCGCCAGTAAATTCTGCAAAGGGGATATTTTCCGCTTGCAGCGTTTTAGCTAAATAGGTGCTAGTTGCTTTATGGGTTGTGAAAACTAAGGTTTTCTGGCGAGATTTGGAGAGCATCTCTACTAAGGTTTTTGCTTTCTCGACCTGCTTGACTTGGGATGCTCGTGCAGCTAAAGACTTCAGTTCTTCATCGGGTAGGCGGATAGTCAGTTGCTTGAGGGAGTCAGCTAAAGCATTAGGGGATGAACCCGCTCGCATTAGCAAATTAGTACGGGAGAGTCTGTCTAGTTTGTCCTCTGAAGAACGTAGATACTTGCTCAAGTCTTGGTAAAGTTTCTCCTCTCCGGCTGCCGGGGTAACGGTAATTGTGGTGGCGAAGCGTTTGGGCAGTTTGACATCTACTAGGGCGCGGGTATTTCGTACCATAACTTCCCGCATCAGAGTGCGTAACTTTTCGGGATTTTTAGGGACTCGTCCATTCTTGGAATTGACGTATTCTTTTTTAAAAGCGGCTTCTGTTTGTAGCAGTCCCGGTTTGAGGAGGGTTAGCAGATTAAACAGTTCCACAAGGGAGTTCTGCACTGGCGTAGCAGTAAGCATGAGGATAAACCGCTTATTGAGGGCGTTGACCAGTTTCCAGTTGAGGGTACTGCGATTTTTTAGATGGTGTGCCTCATCGACAACAACCAAATCCCAAGTACGACTGGTGACGTGAAGATAATGTTTAGCAGACTTAGCCGTGTTTAATGAAGCGATAATTCGCGGATTATTTGTCCAAAATTCGTCTATCGGTTGTTGTGGGTCACGGTTATCTGTGGTGATAGTAGCGATATTAAATTTGTCACTTAACTCTGATTGCCACTGGGAAACTAGGGATGCCGGAGTTAACACTAGGATGGACTTTACCATCCCCCTAGCTAAGTATTCGGCGATGATTAGTCCCGCTTCAATGGTTTTACCCAATCCGACTTCATCCGCTAGTAATGCCCGTCCACCCATTTGTCTGAGGACTTTTCGGGCTGTTTCAATCTGATACCAGTATTTGTCGATAGCAGTTAATGTGGGTAGGCAAATGAGTTGGTCATAGTCTGCCATTACCGAGAGGTTAAACAGGTCTAAACGCGCTTCGTAGAAGTTAAGCGGGTCGTATTTACCAGCTTTCAGGGCTTCTAAGGCAGTGGAAGGATTGAATTGAAATGTATAGTTTTTTTCCATATTTATAGTTTTTCCTTACTTGGTCTGCTAAACAGACCTGTCCGCTAGCCTAAAAGCTTTGCTAGGTAATAAGTGTAGTCATTATCCTTAGCGTTTGAGGCTAAGAATACGGGCGACCCACGGCTAGAACCCTTTATTGTACAGCAAGCGTTATGATGCTTGGTAGTGATACGGAAGTAGTGGTGAGACATAATCCTTGTCCCATAAGCAATACTTCGGACAGTTTTAGATCTAGTCGAGTCTCCGAAACCCATACTGGCTATATGCTGGACTATTTTTTCAAGGTTTAAGTAAGCGCGCACTCGTTTCAGAAAATGCGTAAAAAATGGCAGGGCTTCCTCGCCCTCGGCTTACAGGGCCGTTAAAAAACTGTCCGAAGTATTGATCAACAGGTTTTATCAAACATATTGATTGTTTTATGAACCTAAGCACTTTGTTTAAATTCTAGACAAATTTAAGGTAGCAACAATTAATCCAGTTCAATGTTTGGGATTGGCTGTTTGTGCTGTTGGTTATTTTGTTTGTGACTTCGCTGTTCTTGCTCAATTAATTGTATCCAGATATCATTCCAACTTGACTGTGGACTGACAACTTCTGCATTTGGCAGCAGCGCGAGCGCATTTTGAGCGAGCTGAGAATCTTCTGCCAGTGCTATAAGAACGCTATCAAGTTCTTGTAAGAATTGTGTAGGCAGTTGTGAAACTCGTTCAATTCCTATGTAAATTGTGGTGAGTTCTGTTGCAGAGTTATTCGGATTATTTTCTAGTTCAATAAGCAAAATTGAAAGGGCTTCTATTGGGTTACAGGTAATCACAGCTCTCTCAATTTCTCCGGTAAAGGCTACCCAAAAAGCAGCTTCAGATGGCAGGGGATGCGTTGTAGTCCAGTTGCCTCTTTCATCGAGAATAAAAGCTTCCCAGGCCTCCCCGTCAAGCGTTCGTCCCGTAAAGACGGCCTTTTCTGAGTCAGCAGACAGCCAAGAATGAGAGTGCAATTTTTCGAGCAATTCTAAAGGTAAACTGTACTCGGTGGCTAGATGCGAACGCACTTTCTGCCACTGATTTTCATTCCTTTCAGGCAGAATTGACAGTTGTAACTCTAACTCATTTGCTGTAGCAGGAGTTAGAGGTGCAGTTTCTGTTAGTTCAGATTGTGGTGACTCTAATTTAATTGCTGTGGTAGGAGTGGTAGATGCGGTTGCTGCTAGCTCAGATAATGGCAACTCTAACTCATTTGCTGTAGCAGGAGTTGTAAGTGCAGTTTCTGTTAGCTCAGATTGTGACGACTCTAACTCATTTGCTGTTGCAGGTTCGGTTGTTTCTAGCTCAGATTGTGACGACTCTAGCTCATTTTCCTCTGCCTCGCTAGGGGCGTTCGCTAAGTGTTGTGGCTGCATTAAAACTTCAATTATGGCGTCATCTCGCCCTAAGTCATAGCTAACGCCTCGATGCTTCTGCAATCCACAAAAAGTGTAGGCTTTACCCAACTGAGTGCCACTTAAAGCTACCCCATCTAAATTGTAAGAAATGCCTTTACTGAAGCCAGTTCGAGTCAATCCGACTTGCACCTCTACGGCTTGTTGCTGCAACCGCTCAACGAATTCTGGCATACTTGGGTTGTCTTGGCTCACTTCATCAATTAGGTCTTGCAATTGCACCCTGACGCTCTTGTTTCCCTTGCTTTGTAAGTACCTGTGTTCTCCTGTAGTCTGAGCCCGCTTGTCTGTTTCCCAACTGGGTGTAACAGTTTCTAGGTTGTAGTTCCGTTCGAGCTGGCGAATAGTTTCTTGGCTTTTGTAATAATCCCAGCTATCGTCAACAACACCTCCATCTAGGCAAATGCGACTGGCAACGATGTGAATGTGGTCGTGTTCTGTATCGCTGTGCTTGACAACTGCGTATTGGTTGTTGTCAAATTCCATTGCTTTCATGTAGTTGGCTGCGAGCGCCAGCCAGCGTTGGTCATTTTCTTCAGAATCCTCTAGTTTTTCGGTGCTATCGACAGATAAAGTGGCGTGAAAAACTGCTACTTTCAGGTTAGGTCTTAGTTGTCGGGCGATGCCAAATTCAGCAGCCAGTTCTTCAGGAGTTTGTCCGCACATAGTACCGCCAATTAGAGCGGCGTCTTTTTTGCCCAGCACGTAGTTCAAACAGCCCCGAAAGCCTGTACCTTTAATTTGTTTGCCAATCATAACCGAAAAGCCGTCAGTTGCACAGAATCGATTGCTCAGGCGGTAAAGCCCAGGCTTGTTAATAATTAGCGTACTGTAGATTTAGCGAGGTTTGCAACTATTGTTTTAATTGCATTCCCGTTTTCTCGAATGAGTTGCTGTACGCTTTCTAAGAGTCCTGTATTGACAACAACTGGTTCTCCCAATGCCACAGCACTATTGCAAGCTTTAGTAAGTTGATTGAGGTTGTTTCCGGCAATTCTCAATTGGGCATCAATATTGCACAAAACTTGATAGGCTTTTAAGTCAAATGCAGCTAGAGGGCGTGGCATTGCTCTCTTCAATGCGGCGCGGCGCATGAAGTCGCTCATGCTCAAATTGACTTGCTCTGCTTTTGCTTTAATTTGATTGTAGTCAGAGTCAGACAATCTTATTTCCAGCCGACTGGAAAGTCTCTGATTTGGCTGGTTTGACTGATTTGACTGATTTGGCTGACTTTGAGGCAAATTTTTGAGCTTCATAGCCATGATAATAGTTGAGTTTATCTCATTTTATAAATATATAACTACTTCCAACTTCACCCCAAAAGAGCAAACTAGGGGCGTAAAGTGACCCCCGCCATTTGAGGATAACTGGTGGCGAGCGCGAATCAATAACTGACAATCTATCCATTTGCTTAAAGTGTTTGCTCGACAGGCGAGGGCGTTGTCAGCTCCTTTCTCCCTCTCATTTCTTATAGCTGTATAATATTCAGCTTAATTTGTATTACAGTTAGCTACATTTGTCATTAAAGCTTAAGAAAGTCTTAAACCTGACCTGGCGGCTAGAAGTCCGCATTCATGAGGTGCATTGTTTTTCTTTAAAAGTAATAAATAAAGCTTTGTACGGACAAAACCATTGCTTGCTACCGATAGAGAACAGCGAAAATCAGCCTCAACAAGCAAAGGCAGTCTCTGCACAAAAAAGCAGTAATTTGACCGAAAAAGTCAGGCATTTGCAGGATATTTTCAGGTAAATACAGGTAAAGTGCACCCTCTGCAAATACCTGCACTTGCCTGACTTTATACTGCAAACCCCTGACTTTATACTGCAAATGCCTGACTTTAGCGCTCCGCAACAATTAGCTAATTTTTTAGCGTTTTTAACAACAAGTGGATTGACTTAATAGTCAAGTTGTGGTGTCAGAATTGAATTAAAAATCAAGTTGAGCAAGTGTGAGAAAATTGGCAGGCAGCTAAAATTTATGAAGCGATTTTGTAGCGTAGTACCCACTATGCCAGCAATAAAGTTGCGGCTGGACTATCTGGTTTTTGCGCTCGCCCGCCGAGCTGTTCGCGAGTGTAAGGCTTACCTCGATCGAGTGGGAGCTGCCATCTATTGCTAGCAGTCAACTACTACACTACTATCGCCAGCCTTTCAATTCTTTGCAAGAGCAAGCGAGTGCGACCTGAATTTTTAGCAGCGGACGAGAGGAAAGCAGGCGCGATTTCGCACAGATTTTCCAGCTCGGCTCGAAACCATCCTGATAAAAATGCTTTCACTTCATAGTCAGCTTGTTGCACTTCCTCGAACAAACTAGAACGCCCGTCAAGCAGTGCCACAATGTCTTCAATATCGGAACTAAAATAAAAGTTACCCCCACCCCTACCAATGAAAGCTTCTATTTTGGAAGCTAGAAGGTAAGGCGTTGAAAAAATTAGGATTTGCCTACCACTTGGAAGTTGGTAGCGAATAGAGTTAGCAATGCCCGGCCTGTACCAGCGATTGGAAAACCCTAATACAGAGGAGTCGCACGGCATGACATCAATTGAAATTTCCTCATAGTGCCAGCGACACAGCGGTGCGCCTGATTCTGTACTCTCTAGAAGCCCGATAGTTTTCAGCAATTCTGAGAGTTGGTAGTATTCAGCCCTGGATGCAATGGAGACAACGCAATCAACATCATCGGTGGGTCGAATGTCGGGGGCCGCAGCTTCATCGAGGTAAAGCGATATTGTTGCCCCTCCTGTGAAGACGATGGTAGTGCGTACTTGAGAGAGTACCCTGGCAACTATTTCCAGCATGAATATCTGCTGATTCATAGAGCGACGATCCTCTTTTCAAGTTCGCTAGCGGCTAAACGTTGCTCCCGCACCCGACCAACTCGAATAGCGTCAATCAAGCTGAGCAAGGCATAAAGTTTTGGATCGTTACTGGCAGCTTGGGGGACTGAACGGTACAGAGGCGCGATTGCCTGCCCTCTCACGACACCTTGAGGGTCAGGCCAAACGTAAACCTCAGATGGTGAGGCAACCAGCTTGCTTTTCAACGGCTCAGCAGAATGTGCAGTTGGCAGTCCCCGCGAGAGGGGGCCTGGCTGGGCGTAGAATACATAGCGCAGCCCGTGAACCAGGAATTCCAACACCGCTTGCTTCAAAATTTTCCGCTCGGAGCCATAATACAGACCGGCAGCTTCAGAACGCTCAAGGGCAGCATGAACTTCTGATGCGCTCATGCCCAAGCTTTGAGCGAGAGAACTGTACGTCCAGTTCGTTGAATCCCAACTGTGGACTTTGAGTATTGCAAGGATATCTTGGGGTTTTAGCATAGCGGATGAGCTCGTGCATTGTTTCCTTGTTTCCTTTATTCTATATTCGCGAATAGCGAATAATCAAGGTGTGACGACTTTAATTTACCGCTCGGCGCTCGTTGAAGGGCAATCGCTATGTAGCGAATACAGCGCTCGCCCCGGCCGCTTAAAGCCGTTGTAGGTAGGAGCGATCGCACTATAAGTTTCAGAAAACTTAGCCACAACTTTCCTTTACCGATATAAATATATCGCCCAACATTGCTTGCTACCATCTTTCCCTGCTTTTTTCCAGTTCTTCCCAGCTTGCATAAATTTGCATAAATTTGAGTTTTTTGTTACTAATACCGCCCAAAATTGGGTTAACAATTCAAGCTGAGCTTACACAATTTTACTCATAAAAATTCAAAAACTACAGCAATAACTCAGAAAAACTCATCGTCGAGCGGTCCCAAAAAGTTAATTTTGAGGTGTTTTCCTGTCCCGGTACGCTTAAGATTTATTTAACAACTGGCACAGCTTGCCTCTGCATTCCCCAATAGTCGCAATTGTAGAAAAAGCAAGCGACTAACTGGTAGCATTTATGCTGTACTTTCAAGTTCGAGCAAGCCAAACTAATCGAATAGACTGTTAAAGTTGCCGAAAAGATTGCCGCCTTGTTATAGCCATTTAGCTATTGCATATCAACCTATCGGACAAAGGTGGTAGCATTTTTCTAGCAAGAGTTGCAGTACAGGGAGCCGAGTTTGATTGAATGCAGTGCTAACGCACTTTTGTATAAGATTCGTGAAGTGGAAGAGTATTTTTTTCGGGCTGCCAGAATGCTCATGCAGAGCGATCGCTATCTTCATCTGCTCTGTTGCCTCGCTGATTCAGGTACTAACCCCACTGATATTACGACCAAGGTCAGGTTCTTCTAAGAAATAGCACCTGCTAACAAAAAGCATGAGTTGCATCCTCCACACAGAGGGTGCAACTTTTTGTGAGAAAGAACAGCTCACGATTGTTACTGAAAGCCACAAAAAGCTTTATATTTTAACCCTTCTGTTTCCTAATATTTCCTAATATTCCCTAATTTCTCCTACTTGTCCCTAAAATTTCCTAAAATTTCCTCTAAATTTCACAAATCTTAATTAAATTAAATTAACTATCGCTGCTTTTTAATAGGTTTTTTGTACTCCAACACCTCTTGAATCCTCCTAATTAGTACGCCAGTCGCATAGCAAGCCATGTCAAATAGACGTTATAGGGGGGTAAAAATGATCAATTTATGGTTTTTATGGTTTTTGCAAGACTGCGATAGGAATTGTTGGGAGTTGAAGTTAGTGATCGTTCACTTTCGACAGCCAAGGCTCGAAAGTCGGGCGGGGGCAGTTTGGACTTTGACGCTCGCTGTACACTCGCTCGCGTGAGTCGATATTGAAGCTCTTGGCGAGCTAGTTGGTGTACAGGACAGCCGCCTTTACGATGGAGCGTCGCCGGGCACGACACAAGCCAGTTGGTGGAGTTCGGCCGAAAGCGGCGGACGCCCCACGCGCGATCGCGCCTTGCCCTCCTGTATGCAAGCGAAGCAACCGGCTGATGTCGATGATGGCGAGGAAATCGTTCGTTCGATAGCCAGCAAGAGCGCGCTCGCCTTGCACTTAGGATTACCGCATTCATGAGGTGCATTGTTTTTGTTTCGGCACGTAAAAATCTGGTTTGTGATCACAAAACCATTGCTTGCTACCGATTGAGAACAGCCATAACCAGTCCCAACAGGTCAAGGCACGAACAGCACAAAAAAGGCAGTAATTTGACCGAAAAATTCAGACGGAAAGCAGGATATTTTCAGGTAAATACAGGTAAAATGCAGTCCCTGCAAATACCTGCTTTCCGTCTGATTTTATACTGCTTTCCGTCTGATTTTATACGGCACTTGCCTGACTTGAGGGCACACCAAAAATCAGCTAATTTTTTTGGTGGCGGCTTCGATCAACGGTGCGAGTCGCGAACAGATAAGTCTGCTGGCGGGCGATCAAGTTGCCGCATCAAACCGATCGCCTGGTTGATTCCGTGTCAGCACGGAGAAATCAAAAAATGGGGCAACGATCGGCAATCCGCTTGAACCGGGCAAGTTCTGCCTCGCCGACGATCGCGTAAGAAATTTATGTGAATGGTTCTATCCCTTCTAGCCGTAGGAAATATACGCGACCGGCTGCGTCGCCTGCGACAATTGTGGCTCCATCAGTGCAACAACGCAACAGGCGATTGGGCGTAAGCGTGTTTATTGATGCCTACATCAGTTTGATTTTGAGGCAAAACGGGGACAACTAGCCAAAAGTCACTGAAACCGGACAATTTTGTGTGGTTTTTTATTGACTGTCAAAATTAGCAGCTACCCTCCGAGCGTCGGCGAATCAGTTCGCCTATCCGCTCACGCACTACGGCATCCTCAGAGGCTAGCCAAGCGGTAATGGTGGCGACACCGTACCGAGTCCCCGGCGCACAATGGCCAAACATCTGTGTAATCAGGGTTTGTAACTGTTCCGGGTAGTATTCGGGCCACCAAACAGTCGCAATTTCTCGCAATTTTTCGGCATCGGCGGAGGCGATTAATTCCGGCTCTGGCGCGGGTTGCAAGGATTCTGGTTCTTGCGGATTGTCGGTAAGTGCGAGAGGCTCCGCCGATAGCGCAGAGAATGTCGTCCGCTCCGATTCGGTTAAAGCGGCCCAAACTTTCTCGCGGTTTGCAGCTCCCCTGGCACAGACATCTTTGAGAATTGGCAGAATGTCGGCCGCTGCCCGTCGTGCAGCTTCGGGGTCGGGTTCTGCCGTTGCCACACGAATCATCTCTACCAGGTTGAGCTCATCTTCGTTGAGTTCTGCGGGATTCGGTGACGGATTCTGTGACGGATTCGGTGACGGGTCACAATCGGCTACTGGCAAGGGTTCGGGCGATGGTGACGGATTCACCGATACCTCATTATCTGCATTGCTGATAACACTCTCGTTGACCTCGACGGGAGCTTTTTTTATTTCTGTTTGTATTTCGACATTTTCTTCCCCATGAGATAAGGGTTTATCCGTCACCGAAGCTGTAATCGTCTCTGAGTAAAGGTTCTGACCCGTCACCGGAACCGTCACCGACCCGTCACCGCATCCGTCACCAGCTTTGCAGCGCAATTGCAATTCGTAATCGTAGGTCGGGATATGCTCGTCTGCTTTGGTTCGGAGACGCAAACCTTTGATGATTTTGCCTATCTTGGTATGCGCTTTTTCTATCTGCCATCCGAGGATTGTGCTGGCGCATTCAATTAGATTGGGGCTGAAGTTCTTCACCGCCTGCGGTTTGTGGCCCTGGTCTGCACAGTATTGGTGGTAAGCCTGATAAAGCGTACCTTCAGCATTAGGGGAATCCCCTATGCTGGTTTGAGCGAATGGGTCTAATATCAATTTGTCATTGAGGAAGCCGGCCACACTATCCTCCCGAATCTTGCTCTCCCAGAATTGGGCCCCAATCTCAGGAATATCCATCACACCGCGCAAGGTATTCTCCACCCAAGCATCATCAAGTGAGAGCAGGTAATTGGTAAAAGCGGCCAGTTCTGGCAGGAATTCCTTGTCCAAATCCCGACGGGTTCCGACGGCAGCGCTAAAAGGCACAGAGATTGTACGGCGGGCCATGCCACTGCCTGAATCAGCGCCGAAAATAGGGAACTCTGAGGCGACAACAACCATGCCTTCAAACTTGAATTTAAAAGGTTTCTGACCCTTCTCTTCAGCCCGCAGCCAATCCCCGCCCGTCACCTGTTTGAACTTGCCTAGCGACCGCGTTCCTCGGTTTTCATCTGGGAATATTAGCAGCCGTTTACAGTAAGCTTGGGCTGCTTCAAAGCGATTGTTGCACCAATCCTCTAAAGTGCTGCTGTGCGTATTTTCTATTCCAATTAGCGCTACTAACAACCGAATAAATGTACCCTTTCCACTGCCTCCGATACCGATTAAGTGCAAAAACTTTTGGACTTCCGCTCGGCCTTTAAGAACAGCAGCAGCAAAGGCTAACAGAAGATTCTGCACATGAATGTTGCCGTGTGTGGCAAAGTCTAGCCATTGTCTGATTTTTCCCCACTCAGTATCGACAACTGAGTGCGGGCGTGGCAACGCCCATGTGAATTTGTAGCCGGGGGAGTGGGGATATAATTTGCCCGTAGCAATCTCTAAAGCTCCATTCTGAAAGGGAAGTAAGCCAGCTTTCGACTTCCATTTCCGCTCTATTAATTCATGTCGCAGGAAACGTTTTACCGAGCTGACGTAAGTTGGCGGTAGGTTTTTTAAGCCTTTAGATTTGAGGATTTGGTAGATAATAGATTCAACGTATTCATCCGTTTCTGGACTCCAAATACCCGTTGTATCGGCTTCGTAGTGATACCAGCAAAGCACTTCATTGTTGAAGGCAAGCTTGTCTCGATAATCCTCTGCAATCTCCCTCGACATCGCATCAGCGCTAGGGAATTTGCTTTTCTTCTCGCCATCGGCATCACCCTCTTTCTCACCAAATAGCTTGGCTTTGGTGAGGATTGCTCGGAATTCTTCAATTCCTTTGTTCTGAATAAAATCATCCATTCCCTTAAATTCACCCTTCGGGCCAGCT
This sequence comes from Oscillatoria nigro-viridis PCC 7112, assembly GCF_000317475.1. Classification (NCBI taxonomy): domain Bacteria; kingdom Bacillati; phylum Cyanobacteriota; class Cyanophyceae; order Oscillatoriales; family Oscillatoriaceae; genus Phormidium; species Phormidium nigroviride. The sequence goes on along the minus strand of NC_019731.1, from coordinate 130,480 downwards.
TCCCAGCACCCAGTAATTGAGCGTACTGGTACTTTAAATTTAGCCAATTGCTTGGCCAATTTCCGCTCGGCCGCCCGCACATTTGGATTTGTGGCCGCATCAGCATCAAAGCCAATAATAAAACCAAAACCAGCTTCTGCAAGCCTTCTCAGTGCGGCTACTAGGAATCGCTGATTTTCGGGGTCGCGGGCTTTACCTGTGAGGCCTTGCTCTACTCCCAGCAAGGAAATCGTAGGGATACGATTCGAGCACCCAGCAAGGGCTTTGAATACTCCCTCAGTAATCAGGATGTAGGGTACATCATTGATATAGAAAGCTTCTCGCTTTAGGGCTTCAATCTCCCAGTAGAGCGGGTTGTCGGGGGATGGGGGGAGGAAAGCGTCAAATTCTCCGCTTGGGGAAAGATATTTCGGGGGTTCCTTTTTACCTCGCTTCGGCTCCCGGATATCAGGTCGGTATTGTACTTGCCCATCTTTCCCTATAAATAGGAGGCCCGGCGATTTTACTGAATACCCCAAATAATGTGAAGCTTGGGCGATGCTGGCACTGTGGCAGCAGGCGCGGGCCCAATCATTGAGTAAGCCTCTACCTGAGATGTGGGCTTCGTGGTCGGCGGTGAGGGATTTTTTGTCAATGCTGCATAGCGTTCCTAATCCCTTCAAATTCGGCGTGGATTGCGCGGTATCAAGTCCTTGGCTTTCTTGTGTAGATTGTGTGGTACTCATTACGCGGCACCCCCGATCGCTTCAAAACCGATAGCAAAGAAATTCCGGTTAAGTGCCGTAGTTAGGGGGGGTTGTGCTATTATTGAGTCCCCGACGGAATCTAAAGGGTTTTTTACGCTATGGGTAGCGCTATAATTCACAACTTGCTTGCTCGCACCGCTACAGCTAGCGTAACCTATAGCGTAAACAGTCAAAACAACGCCGAAAAAGCGTTTTATTGTTTTTTTCTCAATGTGTGGCATGATAGAAGTAGTCGGCGCTCTTTTTTGGATGCCGATTCATGAATGGTGGACTAACTTTTGTCGTCTCTCCTCCCCAGGTTCGATCGACAAAAGTTAAGGTTTATTTAAAATAACAAAGAAGCGTTAGAAGCCCGGTGCTACCTAGCGCTTTTTTGTTTACGGCTTGCTTTTTAGAGTCCGATTTTGCGTGTTTGTGTTTATTTAGATAGCCGAAATAAAGCCACATTCCCTCCTCTACAAACACTGAGAGATATGTCATCCCAAAAAAGATGATATATCCATCTATGACCTGTGTTAACTCGGGCGATAAAGCGGGGTTCACTCTTTTTTTTCTGGGTGGCAGCAGCATACAGCCTCCTTAAATTCCTAATTTCTCAATTATAGTGTAATGGTTACGCAGAGCAAGCTCTCGTTTTACGCAAAGCAAGCTCTCGTTAAAAATTTTGATATAGAAAAATCACGAGATCTCCTTTCAATATCGATAAAGAATATCTATATAGAGAAAATATCTCGTGATAATAAAATTTATATTATAATCGCATACTCTTCGATAAGTTGGTATACGATAGGCACTATTTTTTGCTAGTAAAACGTCCAGTCAAAGGCTGAAATATATACGGTTAAGGCATTACTCGTTCACGAGAAATTTTTTAGTTCATTTTAAAAGATAGATTAAACAGACAGGGTAGGAGAGGAAATAAATTAAGAAACTATCATTTTTCAGCATCTCACAATCTCCGTTCGATAATACTAAACCAACTTTTATACCTTTTTTGTATTATTGTGGTCGGTGTCTCGGCAAGGGACTTTGGCGAAGGTGTCTTGCTCGGAGTTTGATAGTTAATATGCCCACAAAGAAGGGTGTGTGGGGATTTGGGTTGCTGAGGCCGGAATCTTGCTTTCGCCAGATCGCCCTTTGCCGACTTCGCCAGAAATTTGATCAGCGCTGGCAACCCCCGCAGCAACTTCAACAATTGAGCGATGATCAGATTTTTGCGCTTGCTTCCCACGTCACAAGGTAGCTACAACCGAGCGCTACGTTGTTATGAATGATTTGCCAGCGTAGCGCGACCTAATAAGTGGCGAATAACCAATAGCTAACCAACACTAAAGTCATAGACAACATCAAAACTATCTTTTTATACCGCGACTTTTTATACCTCACGGATTGTCACGGTAAATATAAGATTTTTTGCACAAAATATTGGCACAGCTTCATCGGGAGTGCCGATCCGGCCTGTGAAGGCGCCAAAAATAAAGTGAATGATTGTAAAATTGCGATTTGACAAAGCCGAGCGCCAAAACTCCTAGAGCCGTTTATAGTGATTAGTAATTGGGGCAAAGATTACCTGTTGCCAATTGCAAATTACCCATTGTGAAAAAGCCCCCGGCGGAATGTCGTCGGGCTTTTTGTTTGGGGTGATCGGGCTTCTAATGCTTCTAATCTTCTGTTGCTTCCAGAATCTCCCTAAGTTTCGACATAGTATTTTTAGGTAGCTTCGTGTCTTTTGGCAGAAGCGTCCTAAAGAAATTTACGACCTCGCCTGCCTTGCCCGATAAGTTGATCGCTGGTGCTGGAGTCTGTTGAAGTTCGGAGAGTTGGATCTCGACTTGCGTTCGTGAGGCGCGTTCTGTGTCAAGTTGCGATCGCAATTCTGCTAGCTGCTGTTCGGCGGCTGGGAGTTGCAGGTTGGTGGCGTCTACTTCCTGGCTAGCAATTGCTAATTGCTCTTGAGTTTGTTTGAGTTCTTCTTGAGTTTGTTGAAGCTGCTGCCTGAGCGGTTCGTCATCGGTGCGATTTGTGCTCAGGCGGCTAATCTCCTCAATGCAGGTTTGAAGATGCACCCGCTAGATGAAGAATTGTAACAATATTTCTTGTTAATAGCCTCTGCCTTGGGCGAGAACCAACCTCCAGGTGCAGCTTCGGGCGATTCTTTTGAGAGGTAAATTTTGGATAAAGGCAAGTCTAAATTAGTCTAAATTAGTATTTATAATTGCACTTATCAAGAGTAAATGCTCAACCGAATTGGAGAGCAACAGCCGGAAACCTTGAAGTTGCACGCACCGGTGCCACTGGCATTGCATCCTGCGGAGGTGTACCTTGACAGTTTGGGAAGCGATCGCTCGAAGGCAACGATGGCGGCAGGACTCGACATCATGGCGAAGTTGCTGGCGGGCTCGGAGTGCGACCGGATGACGTTGAATTGGGCAGCATTGCGCTACAAGCACACGGCAGCGCTGCGCTCGGCTTTGGAGAAAAAGTACGCGCCGGCATCGGTCAATCAAATGCTGTGCGCCTTGAGGCGTGTGTTGAAGGAGGCTCTGCGGTTAGATTTAATCGACCCCCTGGATTACAGCAAGGCGGTAGACGTGAGAAGCGTCAAGCAATCGGGAAAACCAAGGGGGCGGGCGCTATCCCCGGATGAAATTGCAGCGCTGGTGCAAAGCTGCTCTGGCGAGAGTACCCTTGATGTTCGAGATGCAGCTTTGATCGCTATCTTGCGGGGGGGAGGCATCCGCCGCGCTGAAGCAGTCAGCCTTAATTTGGACGATTTCAACCGCTCTACGGGAGCATTGGAAATTCGATTCGGGAAAGGGAAGAAAAACAGGATGGTTTATCTCCCAGAGGCAGCGATGGCGTTGGTGGAACAGTGGCTCAAGTTGAGGGGAGAAGCACCAGGGCCGCTGCTTTTTCCCATCCGTAAGGGAGGAGAAATTCAATTTCGGCGGATGACTCCTGATGGTGTTTTGAAGATTTTGCAGCGACGGGCTTTCCTCGCTGGAGTGGATTCTTTCTCTCCCCATGATTTCCGCCGCACGTTTTGCTCAGACCTCCTCGATGCTGGAGTCGATATCGTGACAGTGCAGAAGTTGGCAGGTCACGCTTCCCCTGTGACGACCGCTAAGTACGATCGCCGGGGCGAAGAAACGAAGCGACGGGCCGTGCAGCACTTAGGGTTTTGATTTTGAGGATGGAGAGCTCTTCGCAGATTTTCTTGAGCAATGCTAGGCCGTGCCTTCTATTTTCATAATAAGCGCGATTGTGTCCACGTCTGAGAGTCTGGCATATTGACGGAGATACTGTATCGGTCGGGGGTATTTCTTAACGTGGTAGTCCAGCTCACGGAGGGCGGACGTAGAATATACAGCATCCGTCGCTTGGTTCAAGACGGGACTGGACAAAATTAGCCCGTTCCTTCGCTGAGCATTATACAGCGCGATCGCTGCATCGGCATCCGCATAAATGCAGGCGCAGCAGCCGAAGCATTATTGGCTGTCTGTAGCGATGAGGGAAAGGAGGTACAGGCAAGTGTGTGGAAAAACGCAGGGTGTGAGTTTTTCCAACACTTTAGGGGCTAAGCTTTCATCGGGCGTTCGGCGAGCGAGGTAGGATGGATGCGATCGCGCGAGGCGAATATTGCTGAATACGACTTGAGTTGAATTGGTTTTTATGAATTGCTCAGCGCATCAACCGTACCTAATTTCAGCAGCGCCAAAAGTTCTAGTTGCTCCGCAGATCCACTGGGTTATTGTGACTTCGATCGCTTGTAACACGGACGTGGCTTACCCAACACCTTCGGTATTATCACGGAAAAATAGCAGCACCATCACTTGCTCTTAAGGGAAACAAGGCGATGATTGAGGTGTCGAGTTCAAAGCAATCCCATGTCTCTCCTCAACCTTCTCCCAGGCGCTATCAACGAATTAATCGCCACTGTCACCGATACTCACCGCCTCACTAAAGCTGACCGCTACGGCCTCATGGCTGCCATCTTCGATGAGTCCATCAGCGAAGGAGAACGCGGCTCGCTCGATCGCCTAATTCGCTCCCTGCTCAAAGGTCGGATTCAAGTCACTGACGAACTCTCCACCGTCTCGTAAGCAGAAAGCTGGTTGAGAACTCGACACTCTACAACAGCTTTCCGTTGGGAAAGTTTAAACAATTGAAATACTCACCGATACAACTTTCTAGGGATACCTTTTTGTATAATGCACTCTTGACACAGGCTTAGCATTCGCAACTTCACCAACATCATGACGGATAGCATCCAGCATCTCATCGAGCCGCACATTCAAGATTTGGGTGGATTCCAAGCCCGTCGCCTGCTTCCCTCAGACGTTCTAACGCTGGTAGGCCCGTTCATCTTTTTTGACCATCTCGGCCCTGCGGTGTTTCCACCCGGTCGGGGCGTGGATGTCAGGCCGCACCCGCACATCAACTTAGCAACCGTCACCTACCTGTTTGAAGGCGTTTTGCTGCACCGCGATAGTGTCGGCAGCGTTCAAGAAATCCGTCCCGGCGCGGTGAACTGGATGACGGCAGGGCGAGGCATCGTCCACTCCGAACGCACGCCAGACGACGATCGCAACAAAGAAGCCATCCTGCACGGCATCCAAACTTGGATAGCACTTCCCGACGAATACGAAGAAACTGAACCTTGGTTTCGGCACCATCCGGCAACCGAACTGCCCGCTTGGGAGGATGCAGGAGTTTCGTTCGCCCTGATTGCGGGCGATGCTTACGGTCGCACTTCCCCAGTCCAAATATTTTCACCCATGATTTATCTGGACGTGCAACTGACTCCAGGAACAGAATTTACTTTACCGGGCGATTACAGCGAACAGGCGGTTTACAGCGTGACAGAGGGGCTTGCGATCGATGGAGTGCCTTTAGAACAGCATCGGTTGGCGGTTCTAACTTCAGGCACATCGGCAAACATTTCTGCATCAGGCACGGCTCGGTGTATTGTGATTGGTGGCGAACCTGTGGGCGATCGGCATAAATGGTGGAATTTTGTTTCGAGCCGGCGCGAGCGCATCGAACAAGCTAAACTCGATTGGAGAGAGGGACGGTTTGGTCAGGTTCCTCAAGAGACAGAGTTTATTCCGCTGCCATTCGAGCCGCCTTCTCAAAGGGAGCAGCCGTTGTAAAGAGCCCCTGCCTTCTCAATGAGGGATTCGGACATATTAACGGTAAACCTAACCGTCGTTTCTTTAGAATTGGCTTGGACTTTGGTCATTAGAAATCTTCTTTGCCGTTGTGGTGTGGAGCGTACTAGAGAGGTTCCAAAAGCGGTCAAGCACTCTGGTTATGCTCGTTTAGGGTAGCAAACAGTCATCACCTTTTTTGTGAACATTCAGACATCTAGACATTCAACCATCTAGACATTCAGATGTTTAGGTTGTAAAATCTAGTTGATGAACTCAACAGGCTTACCTATGATTGTGACAGTCGCCTCATTCAAGGGCGGAGTCGGGAAGACAACCACAGCGCTGCATTTAGCTGCTTACTTGCAAACCAAAGCACCCGCGTTGTTGGTAGATGGCGACCTCAACCGCAGTGCCTTAGATTGGGCTGCTCGTGGTTCTCTCCCGTTCAAAGTAGTCGATGAAAAGCAAGGCGTGCGATATGCCAGGGATTACGAACACATCGTCATCGACACGCCGGCTCGACCCACTCCAGAAGACCTCAAAACTCTAGCCCAAGGGTGTGATTTGCTGATATTGCCCAGCTCTCCCGATGCTATGGCCCTGAGCGCTATGCTGCAAATGGTGGAAGCTCTCTATTCTCTGCAATCCAATTACCGCATCCTGCTTACAGTCATCCCACCTGCTCCGAGTAAAGTCGGGGCTGAATCTAGGGCAACCATCGAAAAAGCGGGATTGCCCATTTTCAAGTCTGATATAAGGAGGCTAGCGGTATTTCAAAAAGCTGCCCTCGCCGGGGTGCCCGTAAACGCTATCAAAGACCCTTATGCTAAAACTGCTTGGGGTTGCTACGCCGCTGTCGGCAAGGAGATACTGCCGTGAGTCGCTTTGATGATTTACTGAAGGCCAAGAAACTCAAGCCCGGTGAACCTGACCTTTCACCCAGTGTGGCGCTATCTAAAAGCAAAGACCCCAACTTTGTTCGCACTACGGTTTATCTGCCAAAACTTCTGCACCGCCAACTTAAATCCGCAGCAGCGCAATCAGGCCAGGAAATGAGCGAGCTGGTGGAAAAGTCCGTCGCTCAATACCTTCAGCAGTTCGATGCCGAAGCTGACATCTAAACATTTGGATGTTTGAATGTTTAAGCATTTACCCCCCCTCTAAAAACAAGAAACTGTCTCGCCTTGCGATTCCCGATTCCTTTTTGAGTCGCCCGCACGAACGGTTTACCTGTTGGGGATTACGGTGCTCGATCGCGACAACTATCTCTGTTTTCAGTCGAGCGCTCGAAAAGTTCGACCCCAATGGAAAAGCCCAAGGATTAGATGCTTGAATGTTCAAACATTTGAATGTTTGAAGTTCTAGATAGCTCAACGTACAGAATCCCGTATTGTTGGGCGGTTGCTGCATTCATTCGGTTTAGTGTTGGGCTGCCGGGTTTGCTTGGCATTGACATGAGAATGGGAGCGACTGACAGTGAGGAAATTGTGGCAACTCTTGGCGATCGCCAAGAGAGTTGGTAGGGATGATTAGCGACTGCAATCTAACTGCGCCCTCACCGCCGTCTCAGCTTCCTCAAATTGGTCTTGAGAAACCAAAAGGGTGCAGCAACCCAAACCAAGCACCAGAGAGCCAATCAGCGAGCGCCATTAATAACTTCGCTTATTAATAGCAAAAATAATGAAAGCAGAACTGTCGGAAGCGTTGCCCTCGAAGAGGATCGCCCGCCTGGAAGCGAACCTCGATGCCAAAATTGAAAGATATTTCGATACTCTAGATACCGATCCTGACGTGCTCAAACAATTACTCGCCGACAAGCGCTCCGAAAATACTCGCCGCGCCTACGAGAGGGACGTAAATGACTTTTTGGTAACTATGACGGGGATGCCCGCCTTGCCTGATAACGTTTTGGAGTTTTTGCACCTTGAGGAACGGCAAGCAGTTTCGGTGGTTTTGAAGTACAAAGCTAAGCTGATCGACAAGGGACTCAAGGAGGCCACGGTCAATCGGCGGCTGGCGGCTGTTAAATCGTTGGTGGAAATGGGTCGCAAGCTCGGCGTGTGTCACTATACTTTAGGGGACATCAAAGGGGAGAAAATTGTCGGCTACCGAGATACAACGGGCGTTGATAGAGCCACTTTTGAGCGAATTTTGAGCGGGTGCGATCTGGCAACGAAAGCTGGCAAGAGAGACTATGCTTTGCTGCGTTTGCTGTGGGGTAATGCTTTGCGGCGCAACGAAATCAGTCAGTTGAACGTTCGAGACTTTGACCCGGCCGGTAAGACTTTGCGAATTCTTGGCAAGGGACGCGGCACTCAGTCGGAAGTAGTGGACTTGGGCGTGGCGACTGTTCGGGCGATCGCCGATTGGTTGGAGGAAAGGGGAAGTTGCTCGCCCGATAGCCCGCTTTTTATAGCACTTGACTCCGCCCACAGTGGACACAGACTTAGCGGCGACGGTATCTGCAAGATGGTTGTCCGTTATAGCGAAAAGGCTGGTATCAAAAAACAAATGAGTCCCCACCGAATCCGGCACTCAGCCATCACAGCGGCACTGGATGCAACAGACGGGGATGTGCGGAAGGTTCAGAAACTCAGCAGGCACAGGAATTTGAATACTCTGATGGTGTACGACGATAATCGCAGCCGCGACCAAGGGGCCGTTACCGACTTACTGGATGGGATGTTTTGAGCCAAGAAAAATCCCTCAACTTTCGAGTAATTGAGGGATTTTGGTTTTGGCAAGTGCGATCGCACTTGCCGGGGTAAAGCCGAGATACCTGCATTCAGAGGACGTGATATTAAGAAACGTAACAAATAAGTCGCGACTTTGCTTTCGAGGAAGCTTGCAAGCACAAAAGCATCCTAAATTAGCTGACTATTCAACCAAGTTTGAGAAGGCAGAGTATAACCAATACTCTGCCTCCGTACAGACCCAAAAAGCGTCCATCTTTTACTGCTAAACATTTCAGGCTTTGCTACTTCAAGTCATTTTGTCTTATATTTGTTAAACTAAGCAAGCGAGTCACCCCGCCTGCTCGTCTTCAAAACCGTGCGTGAAACTTTCGCTTCACACGGCTCCTGGGTTACAGGATGCTTGTCACGCATACCAGCCAAATCTTCTTTGGTTTTTGAGTCGTGGCAGTGGCGGTGTAAAAGTTGGAAGTTATCCATAGTGTTCCTTCCACCATTGGCTTTAGGGTTGATATGGTCAATTTCCCATATATCACCGGGTTTGAAATGTAGTCCGCAGTGCGGGCACTTTCCTTTCTGTCTTTTTAACAGTTTTGCCACTGTTGTTGGGACTTCGGGGTGTGTACCCATTCTTGTACTCCAGTAGATTAAATTTCCGTCGTAAGGGCAAGCGTCACCTTTTACCTTGGTATGTTTACTAATCGGTGTATCCGAGTGTTTGACTGAGGTTAAGGAACAATTCCCTTCAAGACGAGTTGCAAAAACCCAGTGGTTATTTCCTATGGTTTGCCAGTATTTTCCTGCCACCCACTTCTTAGTCTTGTTGGGATGGCGTAGGTTAGCCCATCTACGAAGTTTTTGGTACATTAGGAAATCCAATTTTGAGTAGATTTCCTTGCTACACACGGTTGAGTAATAGTTTGACCATCCCCTAATAATTGGATTAAGGCGCGATATCAATGCAGCTTGAGATGCTGCTTTATGTGCGTCGATGATCTCTGCTATTTTCTCTAGGTGCGTTTTGATTTTCAAAGCAGAAGGCTTAATAATCGTTTTGAATCCCAGCTTTTTTCTTTGTGCGTTTTCCCCTGATTGATATTTTCCTACCTTGAACTGCCTGATTGTGAATCCCAGAAAATCGAATCCGGGTTGATTTTCAGCTAGTGGTTTCAGGGTATGAGCAATCCGAGTTTTCGCTGGTTTCAGTTCTAGCCCTATTTGCTTTAGCCAGTTCTGGATTATTCTTTGGCACTCTAGGACTACTTCAAGTTTTTCATGGAGAATTACGAAGTCATCCGCGTATCGCACTAATGTGAGAGCGTATTGATTGTCTCTCTTTCCCCCTTTAAGGGTAGTTGCGTATTGCTTGATTCGGTTTTCCATTCCATGCAGGGCGATGTTAGCCAATAACGGCGATATTACCCCGCCTTGTGGTGTTCCTTTTTCAGTTTCCTCGAAGATTCCGTTATCCATTACCCCGGCTTTCAGCCATGCTTTGATTTGTCTGTGCATGACTGGGAAGGTGTTAATCTTCCTGAGAAGTTCTGGATGATTGATGCGCTCAAAACATTTTGAGATGTCTGCATCTAATACAAATTTGGGTTTGTATCGGATAGCATTGAATATAGCTTCAATCGCATCGTGGCATGAGCGTCCGGGTCTAAAACCGTAGGAATTGGATTCAAAACGGGCTTCCCATTCGGGTTCTAATGCTAGCTTAACTAGGGCTTGTATTGCCCGGTCTTTCATGACGGGGATTCCTAATGGGCGTTTTTCTTCTGTCCCCGGTTTTGGTATCCAAACTCTGCGGGTTGGTTTTGCTTTCCGGGTAAGTTTCAATTGCCCTACCAAGTCAATACGCTGAAGAAGGGTCAGTGATTTCACACCGTCCACACCAGCCGTCTTTTTTCCCTGATTCTCCTGTGTTACCCGTCTGACCGCTAAGCACTTAGCTGACCACGAGTTTAGTAGTGTTTTCTGGAGTCTACGAACTGCTTTTAAATCACCACGCTCACTGGCTCTATAGATTCGTTTTTGCAACTTGAATACTCGTTTTTCCAGCTTCTTCCAATTAATTTGGTTCCATTGGATTGAATCGTCCATCCTTTCCTGAATTGTTAATTCGGCATTAGGCTTATTCATTGCTTTTTCACGACTCTATATTTCCTGTAACCGGGTGTCTGTCTGCATATCCTCGCCATTACGGTAAGGCGTTCGCTTCTGACACCATCCTCCCCTTCCGTACCCTGGTTTCCCAGAAGCTTTCATCTTGGTTGATTACTTGTTTATCGACCATTACAAGAGGTATTGGAAGGATTACTTCGTTCCTGACTGCCATTGTTTGAGACGTTAGGACGGTACTATCCACCGGGTTTATTGGTAGCGCTTGATGGTCTATAATGTAGTAGCCATCACCATATCCTGTGCCTTTTGGCTCCAGTCTGTCAGCCTTATTTGACTGGTTCGTAATAACGATGGTTCAGACGTACCTTTCTCTCGTATCCATAGTCTCTTGCTCGACGTATACCGGGTTAGGCTCCCAGTAAGAACGCCTTCTTACCCCGCTTTAGGGATTGATGACCAATCGCTACCCTAGGGGTAATGCTTTCAACTCTGCGCCTGAGTGGTAGGGCTTACACCTACATGGCAGTCAAGTTGTCAAGGTTCTGTTGGGATTACTCCCTTAGATTTACCTGGCTAGCCGTCCCAGAGTATTAATACTCATTTAGGCTAAACGAATCGCACACAAAACTTTACGTCATGTCCTCGGAATGCGCGTATCTCGGCTATACCCCTTGAAGAAAACATTATCTATGTAAACGGAATCGCCACCGTCTAAAGAAAAGGTTATTTTCGCTGGCTTACCTCGAAACTCTGCGATTTCTGAATCAGTGAGGTTTAACTTAAGTTGGAAGGTTTCAAATCCTTTTCTCCCCAACCCAATCTTATTTTCGATATCAGACTAGATATCCTTAGTATTCTGAATTTGATTGTTGGTACTGTCAATCAAAAAGTTTGCATCTTGTTTGGTAGTAATTGTCCGCCCTCCCACAAGGCTAACAGGGAAGTATGAAATTATGATAATGTCCTAAAAAGTTGTTATATAAGTACGAAAGAGCCAACTAATGATAATTGTACTATAATACAAGATGTAAACTAATTTAGACAATAATTATGAGTCTTCAAGAAATTGCCAAGGGACGCATCGCTGGAGCTGATATGATTCAACAGTATAGAGCCGGAGAGCGAAACTTTACAGGGATTGATTTAAAATACGCTCGTCTTCAGTGGCCTTGTTTCATTGATATCAATCTCAGCCAGGCCGATTTGAGATGGGTAGACTTTGAAATAGGGCGGACTCGCCTAATCAATGCCAATATGAGTGATGCCAATATGGAAAAAGTTTCTTTAGTATCGGCTTTCATGCTCAATGCGAACTTGAGAGGAGCCAATCTCAGAAACGCTAACTTAACTAATGCTGACCTAACTAATGCTGACCTAACTAATGCTGACCTAACTAATGCTGATTTAAGCGGTACCGAACTCATTGGAGCTAATCTAACAAAAGCTAATATTACTGATATTAAAACGACAAAAGATACTATTTTTTGTCAAACTATTATGCCTAATGGTCAAGTACAAACCGATTCTCACAGACTGACAGACGTTGGGGAATTTCTCAGACTTTATGATGAAGGTGAAAGAGAGTTTCGGAATCTAGTTTTGCATGAAGTCGATCTCAGTAATGTTACTTTATCGGGCGTTAATTTTTTATGGCAAACTCGCTTCAGTCACGTAAATTTGGTCGGCGCTAACTTGACTGATTGTAATTTTGGTGGCATTAAACGGATTATTTTTAGTGATTTGAAAAATACCCATTTAATTAACTGCGAATGGCGCAATCCTCAAATAATTTACTGCGATCTTAGAGGTGCATATTTGGGATTGGCTGATATGTATGCTCCCGAGTTTACAGGAAGTAATCTTGAGGGAATTCAAAATCTTTTTGGTGCTGAAGCAGATGTGTATTTTTGTAACACTACTTGGGTAACTGGAGAATTTATCCCTGGTCCAATAAATGCTACTGAACACTGGCGCGGAGAGATTAGAGAAAATGAATTTTAAATTTGAATAAGTTGTCGTAGGGGTTACATCTCTTTCAAAAAAATAGGACTTACGCAGCATTGAGAGAACACTAATGTTTTGAACATTTAGATACCTCCTCAATCTATTTAATAATAGTTCTGCGTAAATCCCAAGCAAGTTGGACTTAGGGAGGTGGAAACTGGAAATCGCTCTGTTGTTTAATTCGATTCCGAACATCTTCAGGAAGATTTGACAAAAAGTTAAAAACCTTGTCAGAACCCTGAGCATTCAGCAAATTTTCAAGCTGATTAATAGAAATCTTCCATGTGCTTGGTGTTCGCCATTGTTCGGCACTTGTTATAGGTTCGCGGTTTTCCCCTAACAGTTGATTAAGTGGATTCGGGACTGCTGGTTGCCCGTTCCAGTCCGTGTAAGGTTCTGGTATGTTGGGCGTAATATAGGTGTAACTGCCAAGAATATCTTGTACCCCAAGATTTGATTTGTTGGAAACCAAAATTGTTTTCCATGTCCACCCAGGAATGCGAATTCCGTTAGCTTCTAAATTTGTAGGATTTGTATTTCCCTGATTTTGCGCTTCCGTAAGTGCTTCAGGTGCTCTAGTTTTTGGCTGGATAGACCAATTCTGTGGTTTAGTATCAAAAACACCAGCAGTAATATCAAGTTTTTTGTTGTAATCAAAGATTAGCTGCTCAACTAATTTTGATTCAATTCTAGACCATGCAGGCGAAATGTCTGGGTTATTGCGGAACAGTCGGTTATTGTCTATTGCTTGCGGGATTAAGTTTGTGCTCATGTAGGTAGCAAGAGCATCTTTCTGGTTTCTATTTCTATCTTTATCAGGGACAAGATGACCTTTATCAAGTCCACTACCTTGATACATCGTCCCATCAATGCGAGACCAAGTTGGGAAGTTAGGGTTATTAGGTAAGTCGGGGTCAACGATAAATTGATCTCCAGTGCGACCGACGAATCGCTGACTCCAAGTATTGTCAACTTGCCAACTAACCCAGTTAGGTAATCCAGTAACAGCATTATAAGACGATGTGTACTGTGGCTTCTCAAGCAATAAATTGGTTTGATATGGATTTTGAGCAGGTTCGTCGATATTCCATCTAGCTTCAGTGGGATTACCAAAATTCAGAGAATCGCTCTTAAAGAAAACATTATCTAGGTAAACTGATTCACCCCCTTCTAATTCAAACTTCAAAGTAGCTGGTTGACCTCGATACTGTTTTGTGACATCATTGTTAGTTGGCAAATTCATCTGGAAAGTTTCAAAACCGTTTCGACCAAATCCTACTGCATTAAGGTTATTTAAGTAGGCGCTCGTAACCTGAGAAACATCAGTCATACTGTTAGGTATTTGAAGTCCTTTGCCCAGGTCTATTTCGTTTGTCTCTTTAAAATTACCATCAATTGTTTCGAGTGTAACACGCAGTTTACCACTAGCAACTGGGGCATGAACATCGAACCGCAAGTTCCCCCAATCGGGTACAACAAAAGGGTTGTGCGTAATGCTCTCATCTGATTTGAGAGCCAAAGCGTAATTGGTTGAACCCGAATTAGACCCGATCGCATTCACCAAGGATCTTTGCAACACAGACTTATCATCGCCATTGTACAAAGACCAACCAGGAAGGGGTTGCGAATCTAGTTTAGCCGCAATCGCATCAAAATTGCCATTAAAGAGCGTAGGAACTGCAAAATCACCCCGCATTGCAGGTATTGGGGTGTTATCTTCTGTCACTGAAACTCGCTTGCCTTCTAAATAATTTTTCCAACCGTTGGGGTAGCCGAACTCCTGAATCTCGTCTAGGCTAAACTTATATCCATCCAAATCATACGGGCGAAATTCAGAACCTCCCCCTAAAACAGAGTCGAACCAACCCGTACCAATTCCTTCCCAAGGAGCTTTAGTATCGCCCTGAGTAAAACTAGCATTAGTGTGCTCAGGAGTGTACCAAGTCTTAGTAACATCAGCAATATTATTTTGCTCCAAATCACCCAAGCGACGGTAAATTGTTTCGCCATTCTCCGAAGGAAACTGACTTTCATTGAGATTAGCAGTCCCCGCATACCAAGCCAAAGCAGCCCGATGGGAAGCACCTTCCCCATCATCCGGCGTAAAACCAGCCAGATTATTGAGTGAAACATTAAAACCAGAATTATAAAGTTTGTGAGGTTGAATTTCATCCACCAGGATACGATTGGGATGTAGTCTTGTCTGGCTCACGCTCTGCTATTATTAATATGTAAATATTTTATCTTAAAAAAAGTGATGAATAGCGAAGAATATCTCGAAGGGGAAGAAGAAACCGAAAAATTTATGCCGCTTCTATCCCTCTACGAACATCACCCAGAGATGGAAGGTCCGGAGGTTGTCAATTTGTACAAAGATGGATGGAGAGACTTTTCTGGAATGAATTTAGAAGGAATTGTTGTCCAAGGTGAATACCTGATCGATATCGATTTAAGTGGCTCTGATTTGCACTCAAGTATTTTCCAGGGGTGCGACCTGAGCGGTGCTAATTTAAGTGACACTAATCTAGAAAATGCTAATTTGAGGAGCACTTGCTTAGTGGAGGCAAATTTTAGCAAGGCTAATCTGACTAATGCTCAATTGAAGTATGCTGACCTGAGCGGTGCTAATTTGGAGAATACTAACTTAAACAATGTTAGCCTGGCTGAGACGAACCTAACTGGCACCAATTTTGTCTCGGCTCAATGGCAGAATATTGATACAGAATCTGCGTTGTTTTGTCATACTATTATGCCGGATGGCAGCTATAAAAGCGATCCAGTTAGAGTTCTTGAAACTCAAGAATTGCTACGGCGCTACGCTGCTGGAGAAAGAAGGTTTGAGGGCATAGTCTTGTATCGGGCCGATCTTAGAGGTGTGGATTTGCCTAACATTATTATGCCGAGTGCCCACTTTGCTAATGCTAACTTAAGCGGTGTCAATTTTCAAGAGTCCTGCTTGAAGAGAGTTAATTTTAGGGGGGCAAATTTGAGCGGTGCTAATCTGTGTATTGCTAACTTGAGAGGAGCAAATTTAAGCTATACCAATTTGAAAGATGCCAACTTATATGCAGAAATGTATGGTGTAGATTTTACAGAAGCTAACCTGAGTGGGGCTGAGCTTCTGTTCACGGAATCTGCATTCTTTCGTAACACTACCTTGCCCAACGGAGAAGTTATCATTGGTCCTAGTGAATATGCTTCTAATTGGAAAAGGTAGGGTTCTATTTGCCATCAATTTGATTTCTATAAATCATGGACGTGGCAAGTTTATATTTTGCTTGAGAGAATCTCGAATATCTCCAGGAATATTTGAAAACAGCTTAATATTTTTACCTTTAAGCAAGTTTTCCAGTTCTTCAAGACTAACTAACCAAGTGTTGGGGTCTCGCCATTCAGTCACATTTTTAATGGGAGATAAAACTCGATTTAATTGCAACCGCTCTCCAATTTCATAAAACGGGTGGACTATTCCTTGCTCCCCAGCATTAGCCCAGTCTAGCGCTGATGGTTCGGCTCTGTTAGGTGTAAGAAATGTGTAAATTTTGGTATTGCGATTAACATCAGGCACCCCTTGGCTAGGATGCTCTAAAACTAGATTTTTTTTCCATGTCCAGGTAGGAATGTTAATTCCTTGTTGCCGAAAAGCCTCAGAATTGGTAAGCCCTTGATACCTAGAATCGTTGGGGAGAGCGTTACTCTTTTTCTGTGGTTCCCAATTTGTGCCATAGGTACCCGCAACAACGTAAACTTGTTTACTACTTTCAGCTAAACCTGTTACTAACTGTTCTATATTGTACCATGCAGAGGCTTCGGCGGGATTATTAGGAGCGCTAAAAAACAGATTATTGTCAGCGTTTTGCGGGATTAAGTTGGTTCCTAAAAAAGTGGCTATGTTGTCTTTGGGATATCTTGTCCGATCTCCTGAAGGGATTATATGTCCTTTGTTAAATCCCAGACTTAACCCGTTATTATTTTCATAATTGCTACCACTAATTTGAGGCCAGCCATTAGGTAATGTAGGATCGGCGATGAAATCGTCAGCTTGGCGTTGTCCGCCAATCCATGATTTATTTACCTGCCAGCTTACCCAGTTGGGAGTTTTTGTCGTGCGATTGTAAGATGCTGTGTACTGCGGTTTTTCCAGTAACAAGTTTTCGCGATAGGGATTATTGTTTGGTTCTTCAGGACTGTACCTAGCTTCTGATGGATTGCCAAATTCAAGGTGACTACTCTTAAAGAAAACATCATCTAAATAAACTCTGGTATCTCCCTCAACTTCAAACCTCAATTTAGCGCTCTGACCTCGAAACTGATCTAGCTTACTGCTATCTACATGGAAAGTTTCAAACCCTCCTCTGCCAAAACCAATTTTGTCAATATCGCTTGCATATGTCTCTAGTTTATTTTCTGGATCTGCTGAGAGATTTATCTCTTTGAGAAGGTGACTGCCAGTACCAATAATTGGTTGCCCTTGCGAGTCTGTCTTTGGTGTAGTTTCCAGCCAGACCTTAAGTTTTCCACCACGGTTCTGAAACGGCGCGTGGAGGTTAAATCGCAAATCTCCCCATTCTGGCATCACAAAGTAGTTATGTACGATTTTCTTTGTCCCACCTACTCCCATTCTCAGGGCAAAATTAGGTCGAGCTACATCGTAGCTTATGGCATCTAAGTAACCGCTACCTATTAAGTCTTTTAAGCCGGGTGTGTTGGCTCTATTCTTTGCAACTTCCTCTCCGATGGTATACCAATCTACTAAGTGGGATTGTAAAACATCTTCAGATGAACCATTAAATAAAGACCAACCTGGGATAGTTTGAGCGCTTTTTCTGCCAGCTACAGCATCAAAATTCCCATTAAACAAAGTAGGAACTGCATAATCACCCCGCATCCTATCTGTGTAGGTATTATCCTCGTAAACCGAAACCCGATTCTTCTTCAAATAATCCTCAAAGTCACCCAACTCATTTTTAGTCTTCTTCCCACCATCAAAATAAGGCCGTAATTGAGAACCTCCCCCCAAAACAGAGTCGAACCAACCCGTACCAATTCCTTCCCAAGGAGCTTTAGTATCGCCCTGAGTAAAACTAGCATTAGTGTGCTCAGGAGTGTACCAAGTCTTAGTAACATCAGCAATATTATTTTGCTCCAAATCACCCAAGCGACGGTAAATTGTTTCGCCATTCTCCGAAGGAAACTGACTTTCATTGAGATTAGCAGTCCCCGCATACCAAGCCAAAGCAGCCCGATGGGAAGCACCTTCCCCATCATCCGGCGTAAAACCAGCCAGATTATTGAGTGAAACATTCCAATCAGATTTCCAGTTCGTTCCCGAAAGTTCCCGCCCGTTAATTGTATTCCCAATACCATTAGTTTGGTAGTAATTGTCAGCATAAGTGACATTATTCCAAACCTTAATTTCCGGATCTTGAATATTAAGGAAAGGTCCAGAAAAAGAATTATCATCGTAATCGTAAGGGTCAATAGTCGTCATCTGAAGGTCGCGATTTGCCAGACTCGTACCTCCAGCATTAGGTAAAAACGTACCCAATAAACTTTGGGTTTTTACTGTTTGTAACCAGCTACGTCTGCTCGCAGAGAAACCGTAAATTTTCTTCCCGCACTGAGTTGGTCTTGGGGTACTGCCTACTTGGCTGCTTCGGCTGGTTCATAAACAATTGTATTGTCTTGGTCGGGTAAAGGTTTTGTATGTTCTTTTCCGACGATAATAATTGGTGGAATTCCTTCAGGAAAGGCGCGACAAGTTGGAATACCGTTTATATACACGCGAAGATAGTGACGGCAGCCACGGCATCCTGCATATTCAGCCATTTGATTACTCCTCAACAACAACTACTTGTTTGGGGTCAAAAACTATATAGTATAGCATCATTTCTGGGCTTCTAGTCGCGATCGCATCATACCCCTGAGATTTGAGATCCTCTACATATCTAACCGTCCGCTCTGGTTCTTGTAGACCAGTTTCCTGACCGTAATTAGCTACCCGCTCATCAAATTCAGTTAAATCCTGATAAACTTTGGGGTTTTTTACGTTCAGCATAATCTTTAATATCGGACCCTGCGTTGGATTGCCATTCTCATCACTGCTAAAATCCTTAGCCCTCTCCTCCAGATTTGTCAAATAAAAACCTTCTCCGAAGAAACCTCTTGTGAACCTACCAGGATTTACACCAATATTCGTAATACTACTAGCACCCGCTGGGCTAGTTCCATGATAGAGCGTGCGTCCGCTGTAGTAGCTATTTTTTGTATATTCTTCAGCCTCAGCCAGAGTCATAGAAGGTTCCCACTTCTTGCCAAAAGAAATATCGTCAAGGTAAACAGTGCCGTCATTGATTTCAAACTTGAGTAAAGCTGCCTTACCGCGCAGTTCTTCCGGGAGATTTAGGTAGAAAGTTTCCAAGCCTTCAGTACCATAACCGATCTTGCGAATATTGCTGTCGAGCTCTGGACCAGAGCTATTTATTCCAGATACTCGCTCTAAATCGATAGTTCCTATTGACGTAAACTGTTCGTAACCAGCTACGTCTGCTCTCAGAGAAACCGTAATTTTTCTTCCCGCACCGAGTTGGTCTTCAGGTACGTGCAGGTCGAATTTCAAACTATCGTGTAAGCTGTTTTGATCGGGGACAAGAAATAGATTATGAATTATTTCTTTAGGTCCATCGGTTCCTCCCATCTTCAAGGTATAGTTTTTTCCCGCCAAACCCGGGTTTAATATTCTTTGCTCTTCAGTTAAAAAGGTATCAATCTCATCCCGTTCATGCAGATGTCTTTGCGACACATTAGGATTGTCGGATACACTTAAAGAGTTGTAAAAAGACCAGCCTGGAACACTCTGAGCTGTAAAACGTTTGCTGGCGTCAAAATTACCATTGAAAAGGGTGGGAACTGCATAGTCACCTCGCATCTTGTTACCTATAATTTCGTCTGTGTAGGTATTGTCCTCAGTTACGGGGACACGGTTACTTACGTTAGCATCATAGGGGCGTAATTGAGAGCCACCACCCAGTACCGAGTAAAACCAGCCAGTACCGATACCTTCCCAAGGAGCTTGCTGTTCGCCGTGAGTAAAATTAGCATCAGTATGGTCGGGTGTGTACCACGTAGGTGTAGTTGGATTGCCTGAACTATCTAGTTCCAGATCTCCAAGCCGACGGTAAATCCTCTCTCCATTCCTTGAGGGGAGTTGACTTCCGCTAAGGTTAGCTGTTCCTGCATACCAAGTTAGAGCTTGGTGAGGCCTTCCATCCGTGCTATTTTCAGTAAATCCAATCCGGCTCAAGCCATCAGAACCACCAAGGTGTACGTTCCAATCCGCCTCCGCAATTCGCCGACCAGCAGGGGTATTAATTGCCTGTGTATCTACAGCGGGAACGTCTTGATAATAGTTATCGGCATAGGTAACATTTTCCCAGATTCGCACTTCTGGATCGCGGAAGCTGTTTAAGGAGGTTACCGACTCATTTGGGTCGAAAGCATGAGGATCGATCGTTGTCATCTGGAGGTCGCGGTTTACAAGGCTAGTACCACCACCGAAGGGAAAATAACTCCCCAAACGCTGGACAATTTCATTGTTGATCGCTGCACCCTGACCAAACCCCATAAAGTGCATAGGTGAATTGAAAAGGGTGTTTACCAAATTTTGATTTAAAGCTACCAGTGAAGCAAAAAAGGCATCTGCGGCTGCCTCAGTAAAGCCAGAGTTAAATGCGGTTGCTTCTGGCGACTGTTCCCACCCAGGGATTAGTACCAGTGGTGCGCCCAATTTGTGACTTGGAGGGGAGAAGGTTGTGGAGCCATCAAAATTGAGCCATCCCCATTTGTTAGTGGCGTGATCGTAACGCATGACCAAACCATTTTCTTTAGTCAGGTGAGAAGCCATCTGCTCGAATTGGCGATCTATCAAATTAGGTTGAGATTCTAAGCCCCGCGTTAATACCGTAACGCTACTGAAAGTATTGCTACCAGTCATCGGAGCCGGCAGTAAAGTTTTAAACTGATTGGTAACAACTTTTCTTTCCCCTCCATTCGTCACAGCTTCCACAGCCCAATGATATTCCTGACCCGCCGTCAACATTCGGTCATTAGAAAGAGTAAACTCCTCAGAAGAACCAGCTTTAGTGCCGCCATCCCAAGTCCAGATACCATTGTTCCATTGAGCAGTCAGAACCCGATTCGGATTGTAATCTTGGTCGCCAGCCGAATTTAACCCATCCCACCTATCATCGGGCAACAAGCCCTTCCCTTGCGGAAAAACGCTTACATAAAGATTGACCTCCTCGACATCAGTATCAGGATTAAAACCAGGAAGACCGCATTCTTCACCGTCACCCTTCAAATCCCACTCAAAAGTAGGAGTTAGAGGATTGGTGTCACTTTCGCTAGTACCAATCGGCCCCTCTAATTCCAGCCAATTTTTTGTACTCGCGATTGCCAAACCTTTAGGATTTCCGCCGATACCAATGGGAGCGCGTTTCGTGCCATCCGGGACGCTAAACTCAAAGTTATTAATCCAATTTCCCCCCGTAATTTCGTAGTCGGCCGCAATACTGACAAGAGGGTTGATATCGTCAATGGGCACGCGGGCGAAGTCGGCTTGGGTCGCATTTCGCTCAGTGTCAGTCGCGAAACCAACGGTACCCACTCCCCTGTCTCGTGCGTCAAGCTTGTAATTGCCGGGATTCTCTATAGCCTTAATCATTTCCTGAACATCGAAAACGTAGGAACTTCCTCCCAAATTTGTGGTGGGATAGGAAGCAATCAAATATTTGCCGTCGCTCGAAAGCGCTAGGTTGTTAGTTAAGCTGTCGGGAATCGGTCGAGTCGCAGCCACCAATTGAGGATTGGGTCCCAGCGGGTCTTTGATAATGCCTATATTTCCACCCTCGCGCGTACCTATATTTGCCCTAGAGTTGCGGCCGGCAACAAACGCATATTTCCCGTCTGGCGTTACTGTTACAGCCACTGCCTCGTTGACATCAAAATAGTCATTAGCTAGGCCCAGCGACAGAGGAGCGTAGCTGACTTTAGCACTAAAGTTGAGGGGGTCATCAGACTCAATTTCGAGTACCCCAAAGCCCTGGCCGTCATTCTGAAGCTTGATCTGCTCCCCATTACTTATGGTGAGGACACTAGCAAATCCGTTGGTGAACACCATTTTCTTGGGGTCGGGAGTAGCAGCTATGCCCTCTGTCTCTGATGCGGTGGGAATTACTCCAATCTGCTGCTGCCACTTGCGATCGTTAGAACCCTCAGCCTTCGGTTTGTCGGCGGGGTCAATGTTGACAGCGTAAATGCGGCGGTTAGGTGTTTGTTCGTTATTGTCGGAACCTGTGGCAAACAGTCGCCGCCCGTCGCTGCTGATAGCCAACTGGCTCAATCCCAGCGGCGATGAGACGTTAACTGTCTGAACAACGGTATGATAAGTTGCCGAATTCGGATTGATGTCGAGAACGTAGATGTTGGGGCGATTTTGGTCGGCAATGTAAGCATAATTGTCTTTGGGGTCGATAACAATAGCTTGCGGTCTGGCTCCAGAGGGCAAGCTAATCGCATCTACAGTCGCCGTTTCAGGAGTAGTGTCTATCTCTCGCAGGGCTATCAAATCCACCACAGACACGCGGCCGGTGTCGCGCAGAGTCACGTAGCCGCGGGTAGCATTGTTGGTAGGCGCGATCGACTCCGGTCGGTCTGATGGGATATTGGGATTACCCACAGGAATGTTAATAGCAACCGCCAATTTATCGCTGGTCTGGGTTTCAACAGTTGATAAAGGGTCTTTGAGATTAATAACGTTGATTTTGTCGCCCGTGCGTTCGGTAACCAGCGCCAATTCAACGCAGGTAGGAGCGAGGCGGATATTTTCTTCACTTTCTAGTTCGACAATTTCGTAATCTCCAACGCCCAGTCCGAAGCGCTTTTTCTGCTTTCTCGACACTACAATACTGGATTCGCCGACGGGTACGGTAATCGGAATTTTGACAGCAATTTTGTAGCGATTTTCTCCTAAATCGGTGTTTTTCTCCGGCATCAAAATGGCGGGATAAGTTTTGTCGCCGACGCGGAAGCTGACAGTTAAATCCTCAAATTCACCGCCCAAATCATTGGAGTTATTCAGGAAATTGCTGCCTGTCAGGACGACGGTTGGGTCGCCATTTTCCAACTTAAATTCAGCGGATTGAAGCACTGGAGGTGCGAAGGGGTCTGCGGGGAATAATGTCGGTACATTTACAGTCGCTGTGACGCTGGGAATCCCTTCTGGGTCGAGTTCGACGCCTGCATCCGTGACTACAGGTAAACCGACTTGTGGAATGGCGATGACTTTCAATCCAGATTGCAGGTATTTAGCCAAGTAACCGAGGAGCAAGATTGTAGCGGCGAATTGGGCTCCAACGGCAGCAATACCGATTAAACCAACACTTGCTGCTAAAAAGCTGCTTTGGACACCGAAATTAGTTGCGAGGTTAATTGCCCGTGCGATTGTAGCCAGCGATCCCTTGCCTGCTTGCGATATACCGAGCTCGGTCAACTCTCCAACTGTAAGAGTCGAAACACCCGATTCCAGCGCGGTTGGCCATGCAAACATCGCATATTCGCCACTTGCCAAAACACCAGGAAATGGTGGGGAATTGGTTCGGATAATGCCGTTGGCATCGACTACTCCGGATTCTTGAATCAGCCAAGTTGGGTTTTCAATATTGTTAGCATCCGGCAGCGAACCTTTTCGCATGAATAAAATTTCGGTACCGGGAGATAAGCCGGCGGGGGCTGGAATTGCTAATTGAGCGGGCAATTTCAGAGATTCATCACCCAAGTCTAAATTGAAGCCTCCGGCAAACTGCAAACCGTCGGGAAGTTGTAGGGATAGAGCATTGCTGCTTAGAGATGTCAAGCTAATAGCTGTATTTTCGGCAAGAGCACCGGGCGGCACCATCACAATTGAACCGTCACTGCCAGAAACTGCACCGCCATTTACTCCTAAAATTGTTCCGGCGGCGGCAAGCAGGGAGACTCGTACTGGCACGACTTGTTCGGCTGCTCCGTGAATGACGGTGACGTTAGTAACTCCTTCTTCTAGGGCAGTAATAATGCCGTCTGAATTCACTTGCAATAAGTTGGAGTTTCCGGGGAAATAGCGAGTTCCTACTGAGCCGAATTTCAAATCGGGGGATTGGATGATATTTTCAATTCCGACTAACAGCGCTCGCCCCATTCCGGCTGTCATGGTGACTGCTTTGGGATAGACATTCAAACCGTTAATCTCGGCTAGTGCTCCATTGAATTCTGCATCGTTGGTGGGGGCTGGCAATTTTCCTACTCGCACCGCTGTTACTGCTTGCAGGTTGTTGCGACTCGCGCTCAAAATTGAAGTGCCGTTGACCAAACCTGTCACTTTCCCTGTTGGATCAATTGGTGCTACTTCTGGATTGAATGAAGTGTAAGTTAGATAAGAATCTGGCAGCACTACACCTTTTTGGTCGGCAAAATCTCCGAGCACAATCAATTCCGTATTTTCTCCTGCATTGAGGCTCGGATTTCGCTTCACAAAATCTAGATTCAGCAGGGGAACATCGCTGACGTTGACTGTCACCCGCGCGGGCGTTGAACTCCCAAAAGCGTCGCTGGCAAGGAAATCAAAGCTGGCAATTCCAGAGAAACCAGTTGCTGGTTTAAAGGATGCTTTGTTAGTTAAGGGATTGAAAATTACTGTGCCGTTTACTGGACCCTGGACGCTAATTGTTAGGGGGTCGCCCTCTGCATCTGTGGCAAGATTTTCTAATGAAATAGTTGTCTCTAATTCTGTATAAGTCCGAGCGCTTGTCGGTGAAACAACGGGCGGATTGTTGTCAGAATTCGGGGGATTGGCTTCGGCGAGCAATTGCTGTCCTAGAGTCGTATTGCGCCATTCTCTGTCAGGATTGATGACTGTATCTAGCAGCGGTGCGTTTCCGGTTGCGCCACTAATTTTAAAGATTAGGTCATTGTAATCTCTGTCCGAGTTAGGAGGCGACATATCTTCCAGGGCGAAGGTGTTGCCGGTGCCGGTAATGTCGGCTATTTGTAGCAGATGAGCGGTATCGTTGGGATTGGCTGTAGCGATACTGAATAAGGGGCGGTTTTCGGGGAACCAATTTCCCGAATATGAGGATTCGAGGGATGACTGCACTGTACCGTTGGGGACTAACATGACGGCAAAGGTGTCGCCTGGAGTCATGTTGAAAGTTTTGATACCCTGATATTCGCCGCTGTCCCAGTCTCCTTCGAACGGCATCGCACCGGTGAATTTGGCTCCTTCTGTAGCGTCGCTAATTACAATGTGTCCGTCGGTGGAATTGCTTAAAACTCTACGGGATGCTTCGGCAATGAATTCTGGAGTTCCGGGTATAAATGCGGACATTCCCGCCAGGCTGAAAATACCGAGTTCGCCTTCGTAGCCGCCGCCGTCAAATACATAGTCGAATCTGACTTTTCCTTGGTTATCTACAAGGAAAGTACCGGGGATTGGTAAATTGGCTGTTGTTGTTATTGATAAATTTCTTGGGGGATTGGTATTGGTTTGGAAGTTGCCGGTACTCTGTGTGGAATTGGGTTGAGTGTCTGCAATATTGTCTGAGAAGAGAGCAGATTTTTCGGTTACTGACGCTAGCAAACCGCTGGTTATCTCTGCGGATTCCGGCGCAATTTCAGTATCAGAATCCGCAGGTAGAACAGCGACAGTTTCTATTGGATTTGAATTGCTATTATAATTGTTTGAAGTCGGTTCGGGTGGGGATTTAAGAGTTGAGGGTGCAACGGTTGTTTCGACTTCGGCTTCAGTTATCTGTGTCGTAACTGCTGCTGTCTCTGATGGAGTTGAGAATAGTGCTGGTATTGAATTATTATCGGTTTGTATGTGTTGATTCGAGTTGGAAAATAGCGAGTCTGATTCGAGAGAATTAACAGTAATAGCTGGGGTTTGATCGGTTTCAAGTTTTGCTATGAAGGCAACAGTAATATCCAGTTTTATTGTACCAGCAGTGAATTCTGCGGGAGCTAGCGAATCTGTTTTTGTTGGGAATTGTTCGGTTTCTAATTCTGCTGTTATTTCAGCGACAGGGATATTATGTTCAACCGTATCATCCGCTTCGGGTACGGCAATAATTGACTCGTTTTTTGTGGGCAGTTGTTCGGTTTCAAGTTCTCCTGTTATTTGAGCGACAGGGATGTCCAGAACCACCGTACCAGAATTGATTTCTGCGGTAATAATCGACTTGTTTTTGTTGGTAATTCTTCGGATGCGGTAGAAACATTGGAGTGGGTTTCTTTTGGTGATTGTTCGCCAACATTAGAGACAAGCGAGTCTGTTTTGGCAGGAGATTGTGACGCAAGTGGAGCGATAACTGACTCTGTTTCTGCGGGGGGTTGAGAAATGCTTGCAGTTGCAGTTTGGTCGGTTTTTATTGATTCAGCATCTGCTGATTGATTGACAATAGATTCTGTTTGAACTGGCTGTTTAAGTTCCGAAACTGAGTCAGTATTGTTCGGAGATTTTTCTGGGGTTTGAACTGCTGTCGCTGTCGTCACCGCTACATTTTCACTGGCTGCTGTTTTTGGTATTGCAGCAGGTTCGGTTTTTAATGGGTCAACTTTTTCTGAATCATTCTGTTTGTCAGTTAAAGCTTGACTGGCAGTTTGTACTGGGTTTGTGGAATCGGTTGAGTTGACTTCTGGGTTGATATTAGTGTCAGGTAAAACAGGGTTAGATGCGGGTGGAATTAATGGGGCTGTTGGGGGCTGTGTTGTCAGCGGTTCTTGAGAATTTGAACTGGGTTTTTCGGTCGGTATTGCATCGACTGTTGGGGATTTTTTGTCTGAGTCTATCAGGGTGCTAGCTTCGGCAAGTGGAAGCTGTTTGTCTGAGTTTTTTGTTTCTGAAGTTGAAGGAATTGGAGCTGTTTTATCGGAGTCTATTTTGTCGGAAACTTCGGCAGTACGAGATGGTTCGCCTGAGTTGGTTTTCTCCACAATTGTGGAGTTTTGAGATTGCTTGTCTGAGTCTATCTTGTCGTCAGCTTTGGCAACTGGGGACTGTTTGTCTGTAGAGGTTTTATCGGTTGAGGGTATGTTTGGGCTAGCCGCAATAGTTTCGGTTAAATTTGTTACTGCAATAGTTTCGGATTTTTCTGATGAAGTTGTACTGCGATCTGGTATTATGTTTGATGCAGTTGCAGGTGATGTTTTGTTGGGTTCTGATTCGCTTTTGAGTGTAGCCTCTGACGATAAGGGTGTTTTTATATCTTCGGGTTTTGAACTTGTTTCAGGGGTTGCGGGTAATTGTGTTTTGGGAGAAGCTTTTTCGCTCGTTGTGGATGTAGTTATAACGGGTGAGGTTATTGGATTCGGGTTGGTCAGGGAATCTCCTGAGTCTGAGTCGAATTTGCCAATTAGGGGGTCAATTTCAGAATTTGCTGCATCTCTGGGGTTGCTGTTAGTTCTGAGCTCGCTGATGGTAGCAGAAGATATGCTGTGAATATCGGAGGCTTTGTTAGTAATAAAAGCATCGGTTTCGGCTCGACTGAATTCGGATTGTGGCGGCTTTGCGGTTTCTATTAAGTTAGGTTGTTCGGAGTTTTCAGAAGAGCCGGGAGTTTGATATAATAAGGTTTTGTGAGTCGGAATTCCCGGCAGTTGTGGGGCGAAAGTTGGGGCAAGTCCGGGAATTAAGGATTCCACTTCTATTAAAGGTTCTCCAATCGGGTCTGTTAAAGGCACTCGCTTGCACTCCTGATTTGAGGGTTAAATAATAGTTTTGGTAAGCTTGGATGCGTCACTTATCTTTTTGAGGAGATGCGAGTTGCAATTATGTTACCCGCTTTGGTCGAGTCGCCTGTTTGAATGGAGTTATAAGGCGAATCCGTACTCCTTAAACGACTGTAGCCCGCCTTCGCTATTGTTACTCGCTTTCGCTATTTATTGAGTCCTAGACTCAATTTATTCAGTCTTAGGCTCAATTTATTCAGTCCTAGACTCAATTTATTGAGTCCTAAACTCAATTTATTCAGGACTCGATTCAACGGGTCAATTTTGACACTATTTGTAGTGGTAAGGCGGGGAGCGGCGCATCATACAAGTAGAGTCTATGCGTCCAGGACTATTATTATTGATTGTTTGCTTGATGTTCGAGTTCTCAAACTGCCTGTTGTAGGGTTGACAGTCAAGGTAGGGGTTGCAAAACTTGTATTTTTGCTACTTTTTTGGGGAAAAGGCAATCGGAACGGCTTTGTTAAAGTCATGGCTGCACCCTTGATTTTTAATTGATTGATTTGGCGTTGAGCAAGTTCGAGGAATCTTTACTTACGCTTATTCCTACGACTGCGCTCGACTTGTTGCTCGTCCTTATTATCGGCTAGACTCGATTATAAATATATTAGTTACAATACTGAACTTTATAGTTTTTGCTGCTGCGAGTCAGAAAATAATTCTGTATATTTACTGAGAGTTGTTTGACTTATGTTAAGTCTTTATAAAAGTAACTGTTTTCCTGCGCGAAAATACTTAAATCAGGCCGGAAAATACTTAAATTAACTTTTCCACTCCAAGCTTCCTCTAGCTCGTTTCCTCTCGCTCGGCAGCACCGCTTGGAAAGTCATTCACTGCTCGGACACCCGACTCGACTCCGGGCAAGTCCAGCAGTGGCGGCGGTGTCAGCAACCTGACTCTCAACTAGAGCGAATTTTCTACCCGGGAGCGATAGCTCAAGAAGAGGCATCCTCGGTTCGTGGAGAGCGGGTGTCGGAAGAATGCAGCATACCGAACGGCGCTCTACGATCTCTAGCTACAAACACTTTCCTCAGAGAGCGGTATTTGGGAAATTTGGCTATCGCTATTTTTGGGGAGCGATAGCAGCGTACTTCCCCGAACAACTGATGGGGCGTTAACAGATGTTGAAGAGCAATACAGTAATGCAGTTTGAACCGGGCAAATTCTGCCGCGCCGACAACCGCCACCACATCGGCTGTTGTGACAGTTGTCGGCGTCGATCGCCTCCACAAAAGTCGCCACAACAACTGCCTGAGCAATGTGAGCGATCGGTACAGCCGAAGAGCGGGTAAAAATTAAGCGCCTTGACATCTAGGATGCCCCATTCATAAAGGTGCATTATTTTTTGTCAACACGAATTAGTCAGGGTTTGCGATCGCAAAAACATTGCTTGCTACCGAGAGAGAACAGCCATAACCAGTCCCAACAGGTCACGACACGAACAGCACAAAAAAGCAGTAATTTGACCGAAAATTTCAGGCATTTGCAGGATATTTGCAGGTAAATGCAGGTAAAGTGCAGTTCCTGCAAATACCTGCTTTCCGCCTGACTTTATACTGCACTTGCCTGACTTTATACTGCACTTGCCTGACTTTAGCGCTCCGCAACAATTAGCTAATTTTTTAGCGTTTTTAACAACAAGTGGATTGACTTAATAGTCAAGTTGTGGTGTCAGAATTGAATTAAAAATCAAGTTGAGCAAGTGTGAGAAAATTGGCAGGCAGCTAAAATTTATGAAGCGATTTTGTAGCGTAGTACCCACTATGCCAGCAATAAAGTTGAGGCTGGACTATCTGGTTTTTGCGTTCCGAGCCGGGCTGTTTGCGAGTGTAAGGCTTACCTCGATCGAGTGTCCGCTGCTGTCTATTGCTAGCAGTTAACTACTAAACTACCATCGCCAGCCTTTCAATTCTTTGCAAGAGCAAGCGAGTGCGACCTGAATTTTTAGCAACGGGTGAGAGGAAAGCAGGCGCGATGGAGCACAGATTTTCCAGCTCGGCTCGAAACCATCCTGATAAAAATGCTTTCACTTCATAGTCAGCTTGTTGCACTTCCTTGAACAAACTCGAACGCCCGTCAACCAATGCCACGATGTCTTCAATATCAGAACTAAAATAAAAGTTACCCCCGCCTCTACCCATGAAAGCTTCTATTTTGGAAGCTAGAAGGTAAGGCGTTGAAAAAATTAGGATTTGCCTACCACTTGGAAGTTGGTAGCGAATAGAGTTAGCAATGCCCGGCCTGTACCAGCGATTGGAAAACCCTAATACAGAGGAGTCGCACGGCATGACATCAATGGAAATGCCCTCGTACTGCCAGCGACATAGGGGTGCGCCTGATTCTGTACTCTCTTGAAGCCCAAGGGTTCGCAACAAGTTCGAGAAGTTGTAATATTCAGCTCTGGACGTGATTTCCACAACACAATCAACATCATCGGTAGGTCGAATGTCAGGAGCAGCCACTTCGTCCAGATACAGGGATATCGTTGCTCCTCCTGTGAAGACGATGGTAGTGCGTACTTGAGAGAGTACCCTGGCAACTATTTCCAGCATGAGTATCTGCGGGTTCATAGAGCGACGATCCTCTTTTCAAGTTCGCTAGCGGCTAAACGTTGCTCCCGCACCCGACCAACTCGAATAGCGTCAATCAAGCTGAGCAAGGCATAAAGTTTTGGATCGTTACTGGCAGCTTGGGGGACTGAACGGTACAGAGGCGCGATTGCCTGCCCTCTCACGATACCTTGAGGGTCAGGCCAGACGTAAACCTCAGACGGTGAGGCAACCAGCTTGCTTTTCAACGGCTCAGCAGAATGTGCAGTTGGCAGTCCCCGCGAGAGGGGGCCTGGCTGGGCGTAGAATACATAGCGCAACCCGTGAACCAAGAATTCCAACACCGCTTGCTTCAAAATTTTCCGCTCGGAGCCATAATACAGACCGGCAGCTTCAGAACGCTCAAGGGCAGCATGAACTTCTGATGCGCTCATGCCCAAGCTTTGAGCGAGAGAACTGTACGTCCAGTTCGTTGAATCCCAACTGTGGACTTTGAGTATTGCAAGGATATCTTGGGGTTTTAGCATAGCGGATGAGCAAGCGCATTGTTTCCTTGTTTCCTTTATTCTACATTCGCGAATAGCGAATAATCTAGGTATGGCGACTTTAATTGACTGCGAGGCGCTCGTTGAAGGGCAATCGCCATGAGTTGCGAATACAGCGCTCGCCCCGGTTGCTTGAAGCTGTTGTAGGTAGGAGCGATCGCACTATAAGTTTCAGAAAACTTAGCCACAACTTTCCTTTACCGATATAAATATATCGCTGAACATTGCTATTGCTACGACTCATTCCTGCTTTTTGTGCAAGCTTCCTCTCTGGCATAAGTTTGAGTTCTCATGCGTTTTTTGCTACGAATAAGCCCCAAAATTCAGCTAAGAATTAAGTTGAGTTTGCACAAGTTTACTCGCACATTCTCATAAAAAACAGCAAAAAACGCATGAAAACGCATGAAAAGTCAGCCCCAAAAAGTTAATTTTGAGGTTTTTTCCTGTCCCGGTACACTTAATATCAATTTAATAATTTAACAGCAAGCTCTACACTCCTATTTTAAGCAAATGTAGCAGAGGCAAGCTAACAACTGTAGCATTTTTAGCAAGCTGTACTTTCACAATTGAGCAAGCAGAACTAATAGAATAGGCTGTTAAGATGGCCTAAAAGATTGCCGCCTCGGAACTCGGTTGAGTCAGCTATTGCATATTAATGTATCGGAACAATAGCGGTAACGTTTTTCTCTTCTTGAGTTGCAGTTCAGTTTGTTTGGTAGATTGAATGCAGTGCTACCGCACTTTTGTACAAAAAAGCGAAGTGCCTCAATATTTTTTTGCTGCCAGAATGCTAATAGCATTACTTTGGCAACCCAGCAAATTTTGTAGTCAAAGGAAAAGCGAGAAAACTTGTTAAACTAGGCACTTTGAAGGCAGTGACAATTGTGGGGGCGATGGTACGGTTGTACTTGATTTCAGAGAGAGCGCGATCGCCACGCGCCTCTAAGTTTTAGGCCGTAACGATGCTACCCAAGTTGAATGGGGACAGTTGCGGTAATTGATGCCAGTGCTGCTACGAAGTTGTCACAACAGTAGGAGCAATGTTCGCGCAATCGGCACAGTCTCAGATCGGGCAAAATTCAAGCCCTTTGGCACACTGGGCTAACATAGCATCGATGGCATTTATCGGAACAGTTGAATATCGGGTAAAATTCAAGCCCTTTGACACCCCCATCCCCCAGTTTTTAGGTGTTTGTGGCGATAGCTACTATTACTAGACTAGCCGACAGCATTGCGCTTTCAAAGAATTGTCTCGACCTTAAAAGGTGCAACTCGTGACTCGGCTACCGTTACTCGAATATCCGAATCAGCCTGCAACTCGCTACCACTGGCTCCCCATTGATGCTATCAATCCAAGTACACTTTGACCAAAACAATGCAGGAAAATCGCACTTACTCATTCACAATTTTTAGCTAAAATTTGGGAGGAAAAAAGAGGAGAAACCAGCACAGTTATTACTCGTTACACCTCGTAATTCCTACTTTTTCGGTCACAATCAGTATAAATACTTATCAGTTTTTGTAAAGAATTGTTGCTTTTGACGCGATTTTTTGTAATTTAGACCCTTCTAAATCCTCCTCAATCCTCGTAGTTAGTACGGTAGTCGCCGAGCTTGCCATGTCAAATAGACGTTATAGGGGGTAAAATTGAGCACTCTTTGCAAATTAAGGGTTTTTGCAAGATTGCTATGAGAATTGTTGGTAGGCAGGACTGGCGCGATCGCACACGACAACAGCCAAGGCAAGAAAGTTTGATGGGGCAGTTTGGACAAGGATAGAACTGTGCTCCTGCCAGTCGCTCTTGAAGTCAGGAGCGAGCCTGTTGGTGTACAGGACAGCCGCCTTTACGATGGAGCCGAGCATCGCACGACGTATTCGAGTTGGTGCTGTTGAGTATCGACGGAGGACGCCCAACGCGATCGCGCCTTGCCCTCCTGTTTGCAAGCGAAGCAGCCGGCTGATGTCGAGGATCGCGAGAGAATCGTTCGTCCGATAGCTAGCAAGAGCGCGATCGCCTTGACACCTAGGATTCCCCATTCATAAGGGTGCATTGTTTTTGTTTCTGCGCGTAAAAGTCAGGTTTGTACGAACAAAACCATTGCTTGCTACCGAGAAAGAACAGCCATAACCAGCCTCAACAGGTCACGACACGAACAGCACAAAAAAGCAGTAATTTGGCATAAAATTGCAGGCATTTGCAGGATATTTACAGGCATTTGCAGGTAAAGTGCAGCCCCTGCAAATACCTGCAAATGCCTGACTTTATACTGCACTTGCCTGACTTTATACTGCAAATCCCTGACTTTAGCTGACGCAACAATTAGCTAATTTTTTAGCGTTTTTAACAACAAGTGGATTGACTTAATAGTCAAGTTCCGGCATCGGAATTGAATTAAAAATCAAGTTGAGCAAGTGTGAGAAAATTGGCAACACAGTAGCCGTTATCTAAATTGAATTAAAAATCAAGTTGAGCAAGTGCGAAAAATTTGGCAGCGTAGCAGCCGTTATGTCAGCCTTGACCAAGAAATGGGGATACAAGCCCCGTCTTTCAAGACGGCATTAATTCTCTTTGAAGTCTCTTAATTTTGTTGGTAAAGCCTAGTATAATAAAGCAAGTAAGTAACGGAAAATAATGAAAGCAAGGTATCAATACAGAATTTATCCGACTCATCAGCAACAGCAGAGTTTAGCTCAGTTGTTTGGATGCTGTCGAGTAGTCTGGAATGATGCCCTAGCGCTCTGCAAACAGTTTGAGAAAAAGCCAAGCTCTGCTGAACTTCAGAAAATAGTAATAACCCAAGCCAAAAAGACCGAAGAAAGAGCTTGGTTAAGTGAAGTTTCTAATATCCCCTTACAGCAGTCTCTAGCTGATTTGGAAACAGCTTTCCAGAACTTTTTCAACTCCTGTAAGGGAAAGCGGAAAGGTCGTAAAGTTCAGTATCCTAAATTAAAAAAAAGAACAAATAGGCAATCAGCGCGATTTAGGATGGGAGGGTTTTCCTTCAAAAATGGGGGTGTCTATTTAGCTAAAATTGGTATTGTCAATCCAGTATGGTCGAGAAATCTACCTTCAGAACCTAGCTCTGTCACAGTAATCAAAGATTGTGCAAACCGTTATTTTTTAAGTTTTGTTGTAGAGGTTCAACCAATTCAAGTCGAAGCTAAAAACCCAAGTATCGGAATTGACTTGGGAATCAAAACCTTTGCAGTAATGAGTAACAGCGAAAAAGCCGAAAGTCCTAGCTACAAAAAGTTAGACCGGAAAGTTCGCAAACTCCAACGCAAGTTAGCCCGCCAGCCCAAAGATTCCAAAAGGAGAAATATAACTCGAATCAAGCTCGCCACACTACACAATCGTATTACGGACACCCGTAAAGATTTCCTGCATAAATTATCAACCAAAATCGTCAACGAAAACCAAGTGATTATTCTGGAAGATTTGAACGTGTCAGGAATGCTGAAGAATCGGAAACTCTCAAGGGCGATTAGCCAACAAGGATGGAGAGAATTTAGAACTCTCTGTGAATCCAAATCCGAAAAATTTGGCAGAGAGTTTCAAGTAATTAGTAGGTGGGAACCTACTAGCCAAGTCTGTGCGGACTGTGGCTTTAAGTGGGGAAAAATTGATTTGTCTATTCGTTCAGTGGTTTGCATGAGTTGTGGTACTGAGCAAGACAGAGATGAGAATGCGGCTAAAATTATAGAGAAAGTCGGGATGGGGAATCGCCACGACTCTAAACGGGCGCAGAGGGTTTGTCAGGCTAGCAACGGTTAGCAGAACTCTATGAAGCGTCAAGAATCACCGCACCTTCAGGTCGGTGAGTATTTCAAAGTCGCATAAATTGCTGTTGTCGGACTCGCGATGAAGCAATCGGCTAAACAGTTATTGTCCGAGCGAGCTTGACAGTCGGATAAAAATTTACCGCCTGACTCGGTTTACAGCAGTCGGTCGGTTTACAGTAGTCGCTCGACTTCCACCTATTAATGGCGGTTATAATTCTCCACGTTATGAGTACAAGCAGTAATCTCTTGCCGTAAAGAGCGATCGCTAATATATTCCAACAAAAACATAATTCGCAGTGCCTGTCCCATACCTTACCGCTCTTATTGATGTATTTGGGCTTCAGTAGCGACTCGCGAATCGTTCCTTATTCCATATCAATAAGGTTTGAACTGCGGGTAAGCAGTATGCTGAATATTCATAAGCTGTGGAGCATTTAAACCATTAACACTTCAGGTAAGGTGCGTCAGCTAGAACACTGACTATACATGGGAAACCCTTATTTACGCTCCGCACCCTACTATCCTCCTTTAAATGCCGAACAGCTTAGGGGGTGGATATTTTTTGTCTGCACGTAAAAGTCAGGTTTGCGATCGCAAAAACATTGCTTGCTACCAAGAAAGAACAGCCATAACCAGTCCCAACAGGTCAAGGCACGAACAGCACAAAAAAGCAGTAATTTGGCAGGAAATTGCAGGTGGCAAGCAGGATATTTTCAGGTAAATACAGGTAGAGTGCAGCCCCTGCAAAAACCTGTATCTCACTGATTTTGTACTGCTTTCCGCCTGATTTTATACTGCACTTGCCTGACTTTAGGGCACCCAAAAATTAGCTAATTTTTTTGGTGGCGGCTTCTAGAGAAGCCGATCGCCTGGTTCATTCGGCAATCCGCTTGAACCGGGTAAATTCTGCCGTGGCCGCGGCCGGTGACTGGTAGCCGATCGATCGCCCGCAACCGCACCTACTGAATCAGCGCACTAAACGCCTCCCGTTCAGATTCGGTTAACCCAGAGTTCCAAACTTTCTGACGATCGGCAGCACCAGAATCGCAAACCTCTTTCAGCGAAATCAAAACATCTTTTGCTGTCTCCGCGTCATTGCTTGCGATCGCCTGCTGGACTATTTCAACCAAGTTTTTTTCGTTTTCGGTCAAATTCCGAAGCGCAGTAAACGCTTGCCAGTTCTCAATCCCAGCGACCTCGGCTAACTCAGATTCGGTAATGTCCTGATTGACGATCGATTCTTGGATATACTCAGCGATTGCCTTAGCAGTAGCCGGAGACTGGTATCCAAGCGCCTCCCCAATACGTCGGGCATAATCTTGCAGCAACAATAATTTTGACTGTGACGACCCCGTTGACAACGTTGATGTCGGCTGTTGTGCTGACAACTTTCTAATAGTCTCGGCATCAGCATCGGATATCGCTTGCTCTGATTTAGGTTTTAAATCTGAGGGCGCGATCGGCTGTGCTGGCTGTGCTGTTGGCGGTGTTGGTGCTGTTTCTGGCTCTGGATTGTGCTGACCTGAATGTAGACCTGAATGTAGACCTGAATGTAGACCTTGTGACGGCTGAATATCTTGCTCTGTATGGCTCGTGTAGACCGTGTAGACCTTGGGGGGGGGTAAAGTTTCTATAGCATCAGCAGTAATCGTTACTTGGTCAAGTGATGCTGAATCCGTGCCAGCGCCAAGAATGAGATTTGAGTCAGCAGAAGTATTTTCATTTTTTTCTGCACTTCTTGAAGTTAGGTCTACATGGTCTACATAATCCTTATGCGGTAAGGGTTCTAGGTCTACATTCAAGTCTACACAGTGTTGACCTAGGTCTACATTTTTCTGTTCAAGCAACTCCTCTACGGTCGCGATGCCTTTGTCGGTATCCGTCCGCAACCTCAACCCTTTGATTACTACCCCAACCGCCGCTCGCTCTTTGCTTACATCTTTCCAACCCAACACTTCCCGGCAGAGTTCAACTAAATCTGCTGAGAAGTTGTTTTTGCCTTTGGCGCTGTATCCACCACCAGTGCAGTAATGGTTATAGGAGCCAAACAAGGTGGAGTTAGTTGGTACGTAAGTTGCATCTTTCCATTCGTTTTTGTCCGCTCCCACGGCAGTTTTAGCCTCAGCATCATGTATCACTAATTCATTGAGCCATGCAGCCATCGGGTCAGCGCGTACCCTATCCTCCCAAAATGTGCCATTTATAGATTGGTCTTCAGGGTCTAGAATCCGCTCAATTTCTGCTACTGGAATTGAGAGCAAATACTTGGTAAATGCGCTTATTTCTGGCTCGAATTCGCGTACTAAGTTACGATTGCGCTTAGTGGGAGTATATGCAAATTCGTGTTGAATAATCCGCCGCTTTAGCCAAGAAAGCGCACTTGCCGGAAAGCAGGGTTGGTTAGCGGTTATCAGCGCCAACCCAGGGAATCGAAAAGTAACCGAACGCTCGTAAAGATTGCGACCGTTAATCAACGCACCGCCAGTCATTGACCTAAAATTTGACAGATTGCCTGTATATTTTTCTTGGTCGTCAAAAATAGCTAACCGTTTGGTTTGTAATTCAGCTATTTTGTCTTGTTTGGTGAGGTCTTCAAGTTTGCCAACCCAAACATTCTGTTCGCCTACAAGCAGTGTTACCAATTGAGTATAAGTCCCTTTCCCCGTACCTCCGTATCCAGTTCCTATTAAGAATTTTTGGAGCCCAGACATTCCTCGTAAGGTAGCGGCACAGAAGGCAAGCAACTCATCTTTCATACGCTTGTTGCCCCTAGTTGCTTGGTCTAGCCAGATTTCAATTCTTTTCCATCCAGCATGAACGGCGCTACCTTGATACTTGCGTGGTAACACCCAAGTCAATCTGAATCCTGGGGCGTGTTCGTGCCATTCATTAGTTAGAAGGTTTAGTATGCCATCCTCAAAAGGTAGAAGCTCGTTTGATGGTCGCTCTAACCATTTAAATTCAAACAATGTGCGCTGGAGCCAGCCCAAAACATTTTTGATGAAGTTGTTATTCGGCATTACTCCCCGCGCTCGACACAAATTATGAACTATGTGCCGAACATAATCATCTGCCACTTGTGTCCAAACTCCTGGGAATTCGAGACTATATTTCATCCAAGATTTATGAGAACTTGAATACAGAAGTTGGTCGCGCAAGTCCTCAGCGAGTTCGTCTCCGATGATTTCTGATGTTACTGCTTTTTCTTTCTTTTCCCCTTCGGTATCACTCTCTTTCTCACCAAATAGCTTTGCTTTGGTGAGGATTGCTCGGAATTCCTCAATCCCTTTGTGCTGAATAAAATCATCCATGCCTTTAGTATTTTTCACCTCGCCGGACTCAATCACTGAGGCAGCGGCCCAGGCTCCCGTGACACTTCTCACTGGCACATTGAATTTAGCCAATTGCTTAGCCAATTTCTTCTCGGCCGCCCGCACATTTGGATTTGTGGCCGCATCGGCATCAAAGCCAATGATAAAGCCAAAGCCAGCCTCTGCGAGCTTTCTCAGCGCGGGTACTAGAAATCGCTGATTTTCGGGGTCGCGGGCTTTGCCTGTCAGGCCTTGCTCTACTCCCAGCAAGGAAATTGTGGGGATGCCATTCGAGCACCCAGCAAGGGCTTTGAATACTCCCTCAGTAATCAGGATGTAGGGTACACCATTGATATAAAAAGCTTCTCGCTTTAGGGCTTCAATCTCCCAGTAGAGCGGGTTGTCGGGGGATGGGGGGAGGAAAGCGTCAAATTCTCCGCTTGGGGAAAGGTATTTCGGGGGTTCCTTTTTACCTCGCTTCGGCTCCCGGATATCGGGTCGGTATTGTACTTGCCCATCTTTCCCCATAAATAGGATGCCCGGTGATTTTACTGAATACCCCAAATAATGTGAAGCTTGGGCGATGCTGGCACTGTGGCAGCAGGCGCGGACCCAATCATTGAGTAAGCCTCTACCTGAGATGTGGGCTTCGTGTTCGGGGGTGAGGGATTTTTTGTCAATGCTGCATAGCGTTCCTAATCCCTTCAAATCCGGCGTGGATTGCGCGGTATCAAGTTCTTGACTTTCTTGTGTAGATTGTGTGGTACTCATTACACCGTACCCCCGATCTCCGCTTCAAAACCAACAGCAGAAAATTCCCGGTTAGTTGTCGTATTTAGCGGGGAATATAGTGAAATTGAGTTACAGCGTAGGTTTGAAGACTTTTTGAAGCTATGAAAGCTATGGGTAGTGTCAGATTTCGGGGAACCTGCGATCGTACCGCTACAGCTAGCCAGCAAGTTAGCACGAAGGCTAGCATTAACCGCCACGTCGCCAATGGGGCGCGTGTTTCTTGAAACCAGGTGTGACATAATATTGGTAAGAGCCGCCCTTTATTGCGGTGTGATTCCTAACTTTGTTTAAAAAACCCGCCAAGATTTTTGTTGGCAAAGTTAGGGTGTATAAAAAATCGTAAAAAGCGCTGGAAAGCTTACGCTGCCAGCGCTTCTTCGTTGTGTTCGTGCGAATTAGTGCCGTTCTCTCCGTTTTCTGCTAGCAACTGGCAATGTTTTTCGGCGGCGTGCCGAATGTAAAGTTTTAAAGCTTCATTGATAAAGCCAGAGCAAGACAGGGAGAAATATTCGGCATAGGTATCGCAGTTGGCGACAACTTCTGGTTGCAGCCAAACTGCAACTTGTACTTTGTTTTCCGAATAGAGCATACGGTTTGCCTCAATAATCGATCAGCAAGTAAATAGATTCTAGCACCTGAAAGTCAGTTGCGATCGAACCGTGTATTTGGGCAGCAAAACAGGTGCAAACCTTACTGGCTCGATCGTCCAGCTCCCCAAAAGAACTTGTAAGAGTTCTTGCATAAACAGTTTGGACTGTGAAGAGAGGACGAACAAATATCAGTTATTCGCAAACGCAAAGATGGTTCGGAAATTTGAGTAAAAGTACGGGGCAACCGATGGTTAGCAAGCAATTTTGACTTATTTACGACTTTACGCAAAGTGGTAAATTATACGCAAAAAAACGGCAGCTTGAACTATTAAAAACAAATAAATTCCAATAAATTCAAGTAAATTCAAGCCGATCGCCCACAACTCCCAACTCCCCAGCCCGCCATCGCCTGCACCGCCACAAATCCCCAAGGGCGATCACCCCAATCTCTAGCTCGGTTCGGTTGGTGGCAAGCCAGCGCGAAAAATCTGTTCGGCTGTCAACTTTAGTTGTGGGAAAGTTAGCGACTCAATCAGGTCATCTCCCCGAAACTGGCTGATTTGATACTCGCCGTCAACCAACTGGTAAACCGAGAGAGTGGGTTGTTTGGGATTGCCAACGAACCGCCTGCCACCTTTTGCAGCATAGTCAACAACCCAATATTCCGGGATACCCAATTTTTCATAATCGGCAAACTTGAAATGGTAATCATCCTGCCAATTAGTGCTAACGACCTCTACAGCCAGCCGTACAGAAGACCCCATCGTGATGATGGATTCCCTATCCCAGCGCGGTTCGTTTGCGAGAGCCACTTGGTCTAAGACAATTACGTCGGGCTGATAACCTGCCTCATCACGAATGGGTTTAAGCAGACAGTCACCGGGGATAAAGTAAGGCAATTTCAGTCGCCTGATTTCTGCACTGATCTCATCCCTAGTAAAACCTGTAACACGGGAATGGGGGCCAGTTCCTAAAGGCATTTCGACAATTACTCCTTTGTGTAGCTCGTAGCGGCGGACTGAGTTCTCTGGATACCAGGCCGCGAACTCGTCAAATGTGACTGTCTTGGTTTGGGTTTGGATCATGGTTGCCTGTTTCCTTTGCTAGACATTAACTAGATATTAACTAGACATTAACTAGACATTAACTAGACATTAACTAGCCTTACCCCGCTTGGCTTTCGCTGCTGTCGCTGGCTTGGGTGCTGTGGGCTCCGGTTCTGTTGGCTGCGGTTCGGATGTGCGATCGGGAGTTTATACCAAGCTTTGTTAAGAAGCCGATCGTCCGCACCGCCCCAACTCCCAATGGCGATCGCTCCTAAATTCCCCACACCCACACCTGATCGGCAGCCGCTTCAGTTTTGCCCGCCGCCGTTGCCCCGGTTGCGGAGTTGGTTGTTGAGGTACTGCCAGAGGTCGCGGATTTCTGTCTGGATGATTCGCATTTGCTCCCTCCACTCGTTTTGCTGCTGTTGAAGCAGCCTCAGCGCTCCTTGATGGTCTTGGATTACTGAAACTATGCGATCTACCCGATCTACTAAACGATCGAGTAGTTCGGTGCTTGCCTGTTGCTGCACCGCAATATTGTCAACGCGCTCTGTCAGTCGGTCAATGGCTGCGGTGTTGGCGCTGGTTTGAACGGACAGCCGCCCGATCGCCTCAGTGTTTGCCTGTTGCTGCACCGCAATCCGATCTATACGATCAGTCAGTCGGTCAATGGCAGCCGTGTTTGCCTGCTGCTGCACTGCGGTGGCGGCAAGAATTGCTTCTATTCGGTCTAGCCGATCACTTGAGTTCATTAGTTTTCTCCTTACTAGACAGTTACTAGACATCAACTAGCACCTTTACTTGCCTTGCCCCTCTTAGCTGTCGCTGCTGTTGGCTCCGGTTCTGTTGGCTGCGGGTCGGGGGGACGATCGGCAGAACTAAAGCGTTCTTCATAAGCCTGTCTGATGAGCATTTCTATCAAATTTGATAAAGTGCGACTTTCTGACTGTGCCCATTCCTCTAAACCGTCCTTAAGACTTGGCTCACAAGTAAATGTAATTTTCGCTTTTTTAGTAACTCCCATAAGCTCCGAAGATATCAGATATCTTCAGTAAACCTCAGAAGCTGTCCTCAATGGGGATTCTCCGATAACTTCAGAAGATAGTTGACAGCTTCCGAAGCTATCTGCTACATTAACACACATCGATAGAAATCGTTTTTATCGATAAATGTCGTTTTTAAAACAGGCTGAATGATGGAATCCGAAAACCTTGCTGTAATTGACGTTGAAGCCGAATTATCGATTGACTCTGAGCCAGAGGATGCTGAGGAATGGTACTCCGCCCAACAAATCCAAGGGCTTCTCCGACTGAGCAAAGCAGGACTGCAACAATCGATTTCTAAACTTCAGAGTATCTACAGGCTCGACATCAAAACCTTACGCCGGGGCGCTGCACGAGCAACCCAATACTCCGAGCTTGCTCTTAAAGCTTGCAAATTACTGAATGCTGGAAAACTGAGTGAACTGCGGAAACTGGTAGAAGCTACCCCAACCGCGTCCCCTGCTTCCCAAGTTTCAACACTGACAATCTCGGAATATACGCCCGCCCTTGACCGCCGGATTGCAGAACTCAATCAAACTGCAACGTCTAATTCCGCATCTTTGAATCAAAATGTGATGCAACTCCTAGCTCAAATTGCAACTGAAAACCAAGCTGCACAACAACGTGATACCGACTTGGATAATGCTGAAATTAATGCTGCACAGAACCGTGGGGCCACGCGTGCTCTCGCAGTGTTTCAAGCTGAACAGAAGGCACAAGCTGAAGTTCTGGCACAACTGCGGGCAATGAAGCTGGGGGCTGAATCATGAGCTTTTACAAAGTGAAAGT
Source organism: Oscillatoria nigro-viridis PCC 7112 (assembly GCF_000317475.1). Lineage (NCBI taxonomy): Bacteria > Bacillati > Cyanobacteriota > Cyanophyceae > Oscillatoriales > Oscillatoriaceae > Phormidium > Phormidium nigroviride. Next base: position 88,492 of record NC_019731.1, on the reverse strand, counting down.
GCAGCGCGAAAGCAACACCCCGCGAGTGTTTAATGTCAGTGCCAAAAAGTCTCAGGACGCTGTTCTAGTGGCAGCCCAAAGCCTTCGAGAGGAAGGGATAACAGACGCGAAAGGTATCGAAGTCATCGGTCAAGTCAACAGTTTAAGGGATTGATTAATATGGTACGAATCATCAATGGCGTAGTGTTTGAAGACGGCAAACCGGGAAAACGGGTTATCAATACTAACGGCGGAAATTACGTTGAGAAAATCGAGGGTGATTTTATCGCTGGCACGGTTATCAATCACAAGCCGACTCCAACACGCCAGGACTTATCTAAAGATGGCGATGCAATTGACGTGAAATCTGAGGAGGTTTAGGCGATGCTTGATGATGACAAAGACTTCGACAAAAACGTGACACGGCTGATGATTGGCGGTGCGTTATTGACCAACGCTCTTGTCTTTGCGGTCGGCTACGACACAGGCTATCAGTCTGGAGCAAAACGAGTCCCGGAGCCGACAATCATTCACGGCAACGTCACGATTAACAACAACAACAGCAACAATTTCAGCCAGCCGTCACCCGTCGAAAAGTAGGCGGCTGGCTTTGTAAACCTCTCCTAGCTTGCGCTGGGAGAGTTCTATCTAAGGAGATTGTACTATGGATTTTGGACGCAACGACAGCAGTAGCATAGCGATACGCAATCCCGCAGCCGGACACAGCCCCTATGTTGACGAAAAAGCGGGAGATTGGGCTGACACAGAGGCTGACATTCTTTCGTACTTGTCGGATGTCACAAAGCTTGAAGCAATGGCCGATAAAGCTGCCAATGCCGAACAGCTTGCCCTAGTTTTAGAGCCATTTTTAGATAACGCTGAAACCTATCTGGAGGCGCTGGGGAAAATTGCTGACGGTCAGGTCACGTGGACAGAAATTAGGAAGAAATTCGGCTCTAAAGTCGGAAATGCAATTGCGAAAATCCGCAAACTCAATGCGGAATTTGGGTCTGAGATGGAGCAACTAGACGCTAAAGACCGTGCAGCGATGCTGAAGATTGAAACCAAGCGTCAGCACGGCTTAGCCGAGATTGCTTCCGAACTCACAGGCGACTTACAGGCTGAGCTGTGGCGACACGAGAACAAGATGGAAGCTATCGCAAACAGGGGTGAGGTGGCGTCCAAGCGTCAAACCATCCAAGAATCGCTCCGAGAACGCCGACAGAAGCTGCTCAGTCGCGCAACAGTCGGCTCGGATAAAGGGATTCAGGAGAAAGTGCCAGTGACTATTGGATCTGCCAGCAACAACAGCGCCAGCGTGTCGGCAACTGGTTCGCCTAGAGGATTTGGGGGCTGGTTTGCGAATGTAATGAATTTCAACAACCGTTAAAAGTGAGGGGACTATGCACGAAGGTTTTATCGGGGCAAGTCCCCTCTCTTTTGTGGGGGGACAGCACCAACAACAGCAACAGCAACAGCAGCAATATCAAGCTACAGCAGCACCAACAATTGACCAACCGCAACCAGAGGAAACCAACGCCGAACGCCAATACCGAGACGCTGCCAATCTTTGCGAAGTAGTAGCGCCCACGGTGTTAGGTTCGGCAGTGGTTTTTATGTTCCATTCAATGCAGGTTGCAGGCGGGTCAATTGTTGCAATTGGCATCTATCAGGTTTATCTATTAGCCAAGATTACCGGGCAGTCTAAGCATCGCTTGCCTACTGCAATTGTTGGCGGTGGCGTGACGCTTGGCATGATTGCTAGCCTCGCTGAACCAGCTACTGAATTGCAGCAAGTAAGCGAGGCAAAAATACGCCTAAAAACAGGCATCAAAGAAATTCAGGCAGTAAAAAAACCTGCTTCTAATAACTTTGATTACTTGCCGTCAATTGCTCTTGCCGCCATCGTTTTTTACTTAATCTTTAAGGTCAAGGGAGGGAGCAAGTAATGCTGCCATTAACCGAAAAACACGCTCAATTACTTAAGTCAAACCGCGCACTGCTTCTGACCTTTGAAAGACTCCCGATTGCTGGCAAGTTGTCGGCAGTTGCTTTGGCGCTTTTACTGGGAATATATAGCGGAATAAACGCAATCCAGGGAACAGCCAGCAATAGGGTGCGACTCTGCATCCGTAACAACAAACAAGCCTTGCAATGTGCTGACAAGGCAGGCAAACCCTACATCATGACCGAGTACCACGCACAACAGTGGAAGGCAAACGGCATCCCCCGTGAAGTGGTTTTTAAGGACACAATACCCGCCACAAATCCAAATAAAGCACTGTGGATGGCTCTCGCTGGTTGTAGCTTTGGTGTCGCGGGAATGGGTTTAAGAAGCTTGCAAAACTCCGAGCGACAGCTTGCAAACTATGAGGTCATTGCAGAGAAACGCGACCTAGCAAAAGGGCAACTGGCTGCTCGTGCTGAGTTACTGGAAGATTACCGCAATGTGACAATTAGGGAAGTCCAGGTGCAGGGCGATTTGGACGCTACCGCCAACGATTGCGCTGTGGTTCTCAAGCAATGCGAAGTTTTGGGTGAAGCCGATATTAAGATTGCTCAACTGGAGGCTGAGGAAGCCATTTTTGATGCAGAAACTGCGGGATTGTCGGATGAGAAGAAGCAAGAATACATCGCCTTTTTGCGAAACCAAAAGACTCCCTTCCAGTTGACAGGTACTCAAACACTCGACGGTATTAACAACCCTAGCGACAAAGTAGAATCTGATTCAGTATCAATAATTAAGTCAGCCAAAACCCCCGGAGAACAACTCTTAGATGACTTGGCATATTCCGACAAGTCAATGATTCTTGCAGGGTCTACCGGGGCGGGGAAAAGTCACACTCTGAGTGCGTGGTTAGATTCTGTGTACAGCCAAGCACGAAGCAAAGGACAAACTGCATCGGTATGGATTCTTGGACGGAAAAACGACAGTTTCTGCGGGTTGCGGGAAGCGGGGAAACTAACGATTTTTAATTCGATTGACCCGACGAAAGCTTACAAATTAATTGAGAATTTCCACAAGAATTTCTTAGCCCGACTCGAAAACATATCCGAAGATGAGCGCAAACATCTACCCCCGTTACGCTTGATTTTAGAGGATTGGTCATCCATCGTTTTGACGCTTCGGAAGGCTTACAAGGCTCTCTGGGCAAAGATTGAATTGATGTTGCTCGACATTATTACAGTCGGTCGAGATTACAATGTTTGCCTTCTAGTCTTAGCTCAGTCGCTAAACCTTGAAGCGCTGGGATTGGTTGGAGATGCAAACTTGCGGGCAAACATGGCGATTGTAGCCCAGGGGCTTTTGGTCAAGACCGCAGACGGTAAAACTAAGGGCGATTATCTGCTGGTTGAGTTGTCGATTAAGAACCAGTACATCGTCTCCGATAACGCTCAAAGGGCAATGCTCTTAGCACAGCTTAACGAGTTAATGGCTGAATCTGAAGCCAAGCAGATTCCAGTTTTTTTTACGACTTTGGGGAATGGAAACGTCGGTTTGTTGCCTCGTATCGAGAAGGCTGTTATCAAGCTTATGCCAGAAGAAAGAGACGAACAACTGGCTTTTGATATCGAGAAATTTAGGCAGTATTTAATCCAGTGTGAGGCAGGAATAGCGACTGCTGAAACCAGCCAATATTCACAGCCATCTGGCTCTGAATATTGGCAGCGAACTTACGATTTAGAGTTTAATTTGGGCGATAAAAAGCCGTCCGATAGTCCGACAGAGGATTCCCCAGAGGATTCCCCAGAGGAAGTGTCCGACTATGACAACGGACAGCCAGAACCGTTGTCAGACAAGCTGTCCGGCGAAGTGTCCGGCTTCGTGTGGACTGTCCGACGGTTTGGTCAGATGTTCCCTAACCTGGCTCCTGAGCAATTATTTGTGTCCGTGTCCGAGGCTGCTTTATCGGGCGCAAATATCCGCACAATTATCAAGTCAGTTTTAAAGTGTGGTGAAAAAAACGGTCATCCAACACGCAGCTATTCACGCCACGGAAAAAGCCTCTTGAAGTGGCTAATTCAAAATTACGATGATGGAGAGATTGCACAGTTGCCCAAAATTCAAGAGTTCCTACAAAACGAAAGGGGTAATAACAATGCTTAGTAAGTTATTAAGGGTGATTCCCGGCTCTATGCTTGATGCAATTTACGATGCCATTTTTGCAGAGTTAGTCAGGCGCGGTGACATCATCCTCTCTGATGACTTGAACAACAACGACTACAACTAACTAAGGAGAATGACTGATGCCGACTGGAAAGCAATATGACCACCCTTATGAGCATGAAATACCCAAAATTGATGAATTAGCTCTCTGCATTGCCTTCTTACAAGCTGCAAAAATCAGAGCGGAAAAGCATATAAGCAACCCCTTCACAGACCAATCGTGGCTCGAAGAACCCGAACAGCGATTGATGGATTCGGCTAGCACTGCCATTGATGAAGCTGTGGAAAATTTGGCAGCTCTAAGAAATGCTCTGAAGAGGGATAAGGAAGAAGATGAATAACCCCAGCAGTACATACCTAATCTCAGTGCGACCGACTTGGGCTGATGCCTTTTTCCTTGACCGTAACCCAAAGACGATCGAACTGCGTAAAGGCAGCTTTGGAGCATCCCTAAAACCGGGCGATAATATTGCAATTTACGCCACAATGCCGACCGCTGAAGTGCTAGGAATTGTCCGGGTTTTGAAGCGTGAGAGACTACCGCTCGATCGACTGTGGCGGGCATCGGAGCAAGGGCAACTGGCAAGGGTATCGCGCCAACAGTTTGATGCTTACTATGCCAACCAGGAATCGGGTGTTGGTGTTTGGGTAGGTGCCGCCGAACTCTTTCCCAGTCCGATCGAACTTTGCCGACTTCGCCAGAACTGGGGGCGGCGCTGGCAGCCACCGCAGCAGATTCAACAATTAACCGATGATCGGATGGCCGCACTGAACATCGATCGCTAAACATCGACAACCTAACCGAGCGCTACGCTGTTAAGGATGATTTGACGGCGTGGCGCTACCAGTAACTGATAACGCTACAGTGGTAGGGGCGACCCTAATCACCTAATGGCAATTATGCAGTTTGAGAGCGGACTAAATCATCGCTCTGTTAACCGTCTCTCAGGTGCTAGTGGGCTAATTCAATTTATGCCATCAACAGCGCGGGGGTTGGGGACTTCGACATCGGCGTTACTGGGGATGACAGAGATTGAGCAGCTAGATTATGTGCAAAAATACCTACTGCCATACAGAGGCAAACTCAACACGCTTGGTGATTTTTACGCTGCTGTTTTGTGGCCTGCGGCGGTAGGTCAACCCGATAGTTATGTTATTGCTAGGGCTGGCACAATTGTGTATCGGCAGAATAATGGCTTTGATAGAAGTAGAAAGGGGTATATTACCAAAGCCGATATTGCCCAACTTGTGAAAGAAAGGCTTTAGGTACAACAAAAATGTGCGATCGCTGCACAAACTTCAGAAACTTGGCTGCAACTTTTCTCTGTTAGTATAAATATATCTCTGAACATTGCTATTGCTACGACTCATCCCTGCTTTTTGTGCAAGTTTCTTCTCTGGCATAAGTTTGAGTTCTCATGCGTTTTTTGTTGCTAAAAAGCCCCCAAATTTAGCTAACAATTAAGCTGAGGCAAGCACAGGTTTACTCGCACATTCTCAGAAAAAACAGCCAAAAACAGCTAAAAACTCACGAAAACTCAGTCCCAAAAAGTAAAAATTGAGGTTTTTTACCGTTCCGGTACACTTAATATCAATTTAACAATTTAACAGCAAACTCGACATGGTAAAATTAAGTCAATAGCTTGACAGAAAACAAAACAAGAAACGGCGTTTGAGTAGCAACCGTGCGAAAAGTGACGCTAAGACTAAAACTCTTGTGTAGTGAGGGTTTTAGCGTTTTCGTTACATTTTTTAACGTCATGTCCTATTTTGCCCGGATCTCGGCTTAGGGGTTTTGCGCGATCGCACTTACCAAAACCCAATAACTCCAACACAGGCAGTAAGTAAGGTTTCAGCCGATTCGTACAATTTACCCGTTTTGGCACGGTGATGCCTGGTACTCATGGGGCAAAAGGTGAAACCAATTGCCAATTACCAATTACTAATACCCTTCATTAAAAAAGCCCTCGGCATCACGCTGGGGGCTCTTTGTTTTGGGAGACGATCGATCGGACTAATCCTCCTTTGATTCCAGAAACTTTCTCAGCGCGGGTATTATCCGCTTGGGCCACTTTGTATCTGGGGGTAGCGATTCTTTAAGAAAGTTTACGATTTCCCCTACTTGCTCCGGTAGGTCGATCGCTGGTGCTGGATTCTGCTGCTTATAGGCTTCTAGCTCAGCTTGTAAATCGCCAATTTCCAGCCTCAGCCGGGATTCTGCCGGATTAGGCTTTAAGCTGTACCCGCGCTCTAATTCCCGAATCTTATTGCCTTGTTTGAGGATAGTGCTTTTAGCATCTGCTAGCTCGTCTCTAGCGTCGCTTAATTCCCTCTGCCAGCGGACTTTCTCAAGCTCGATCGACCTTCCCTCCCGGTGTACTTCTGCCGCATCTTCCTTAACCTGTTTCTTGAGTTGGGCTAGGTCTTCCCGATCGGCCTGGACTGCTGCCAGTTGCGATCGCGCTTCCTCCAATTCCTGCCTGAGCGATTCGTCTTCGTTGCGATCGGCGCTCAGGCTGCGGACTCCCCCAACAGTTCAGCCTTTAATTGTGATTTGATATTAACCAGCTTGTCTGCTAGCAGTTTGTCTAGTACAGAGGCAACTGTCGCTTCTAAGTCCTCACCTGTCGGCATTGTATTAGCAGGTTCCATTCCTAACGCTGACTCTAATACCTTTACAACCCAACTGTTGACGCTAGTGCGTTCTTCCTTCGCTGCGTCTTTAATGGCTTCTAGCAAGTGTTTTTTACCATCAAGCCGGAGATTGAGCTGGATTCGATCGGAGGTTTTCGTCTGATCCGTTTCGCTTGTCATAATTTTGTCTAGTAATAAACTAGCTACAATCTAGCACCTTGTTAGCCTCTTGTCTAGTACATAAGCTAGACATATACACTAGCATTAATGCTATAACAAATACTAGACAGTAATTACTAGATAAATACTAGACACAGTGCTAGTATATAAATATAGCGAAACGGGAACGATACAAACCGCCCGCTGCATACACTTCACGCCACACATAGGACGCCACAATGATTAACGTACTCGCCGCCAAATTCAATCAAGTTGACGCTTCGATCGCTAATACTCAGTCTCAAATCGCCGCACTCCAAACCAAACTGAGCGAGCTTCAAGACTACCGCCAACAGTTGCTTTCAGTCGAGCAAGCTATGCAATCGGCACTGTCTCAAGTCGATACCGCGCTGATTATGCTGCACCACGTTGATCCGACTGAAATCGCTACATTCAAAGATGCACTGGTAGTCAAGTTTGCCACCGACGCGATCGGCATTCTGTCCCCAGCCGACACTGCACCGGCACAACCGATCGAACCGGAGCCTCACGCACCAACCGCGCCAGAGTCACAGACAGTGCCAGATGAATCAGTGATTGATGTTCAGTCCACACCAGCCGACATTACACCAGTAGAAACGATCGCACCGACAGCGCCAGAGTCACCCGCTACAGACATCGAAACGCTACTCAACAAAATGTCACTCGCTGACATTCGCAAGCTTGCCAAAGCTAAAGGCGCGGATGCAAGGGGCAACCGGGTCAACATCGCTGCGAGGTTGAAAGTTCTGGTTACAAAAGCTGAGGTGCTAGCCGTTAGCTAGCCGTTGCCCGACCGCTAGCGAACCATCAATCGCTAGCGGTATCTAGACATAAGCTAGACAAATGTACTAGCGCTGACTCATCAGAATTACTAGACACAAATACTAGCTTAACTGCTAGACAATAACTAGACAGACTGCTAGTATGTATCTAGTACAGAAAACAACCGCCGGCCCGAAGTTTGGACGCCAAAGGCCGGCGGAATTAGCCCCAAAGGTAGGACTGACATGAAAGTAACACAAACTGCTACAGCCACGACGATCGACACTGCCGCCCCCGCCACCTTCACCTGTGCGAGCGTGTCCATTCGCCAGACTGATCGAAGACAATAGATACTGCTGCCAAGTCAGCCAGACCGCAAGCGATGTCAAGCGTGGGCATTGGGAGGCGACTATTTCCTGTTTTGAAGCACTGGCTAAAGCGGAAGCCGAGCAAACTCCTGAACCTGCTGCCCCCGAAGTCGAAATGGCGATCGCACCTGCCACATCTTCAACACCTGCACCCGTAGCTACCGCACCAACTGCCACCGGGCAAAACGAAGAACTTCCGAACCGAGGCGATAATGGGCGAGGCCGGCTGCAACAAGAGCCAGTTAAGAAAGTTTCGACTGTTCAGATTTCTGGTAAGAACCGTGAGGAGCCAGCGGCCAAGAAATTGATGCTGACATTGGTTGCCGTTAAACGCATTAGCTCGCTCTGTGGCGGCCTCCAACTTCGATCGAAACGAACTAGAAATTGCTGGTGAGCTCAGTTTGGCGATCGGCGGTTTTGTTATTCCCAGGCGTAGTAGTTCGCGACAGTAGCGGATACAAAATTATCAGCGGGCATTTTCAGTACCACGCGGCGGTTGTGGCCCGACAATTAAATCCGAAAGCCGGTGAAACGATTCCGGCGATCGTCCTAGAATCCGAAAATCAAACGACAGGCGAGCGCACTACTTAAGATGCTGAAGTTCGTAGCTTAGACGCCGTGGCCCCATCCCAGAAATCGGATGGGGCGCATTTTTACCCCCATGCCATCGTAAACCTCCGCTTCAATAACTCTAATCCTGTAGCTGCACCAGGAACCAGCAACCACCAAACTGGGTTAGCGATCGACATTGAAGATGCAACAGGCTGGGAAGTTTATTTGATGCGGTATGGCTGGAATCCATTACCAGGCGATCCACCTCACTTCGACTACCAAGGCGACGCCATCCTCGATCTTCGCAGTCAATCAATACTCGCATTTCAGCAGCTTTGGAATCAGAACCATCCTAATGAAATAATTAGCGAGGATGGGGGCTTTGGTCCCAAAACCGAGGCGGCACTTAATCGTTCTCCAGCTCAAGGTTTTCCTAAAGCGCCGTGGGATGACAAACCCAGAACGTTGCGCTTGGCAAAGCCTAGAATGGAAGGCTCGGATGTACTCAAGCTTCAGGAAGCCTTGAAGAAGGCTGGCATTGTAGTTGGGTCTGATGGTGAATTTGGACCAGCAACAGATAAAGCTGTCAAGGAATTTCAGCAGAAAAAAGGTTTAATCGCAGACGGAATTGTTAGTGCCAAAACCCGCGAACAAATGGCTTAAGGGATTTGCGATCTAGTTAACAAAATCTTGAACTAAAGGATGTGTTGCTGAATTGGCAGAGCTTTCTGAAGATATTGAACTTGCGGCTCCACAACTCTGCTGATGCTGCAACACTCTGAGTTAAACAAAGATGCTGGAGTGATAAGGTGAAAATGGCTGACCAACCCGATCAAACATCGAATATCTATGCTTTATTAATTGGAATTGACGGCTATAGGCCTAATCAGTTGTACAAGGATCTGAAAGGAGCCGTGCGTGACATTAATCTTGTAGCGGACTACCTTATATTTGGGTCTACCGTAGCCAACACTTCACTAATACTTTACACCTTTTATTGTCTAAAGGTCTAATAGGTTTAACTGTTTACGCAACTGCTCAACATTCTTGATTTGGCTCCAGTCCACATCAGCCTGTTGTAACAGAGAAATCGCCACACCCATCAAATGCTGAGGATACACTCGTTCTGCTGGTGGCACAGCTTGGGCGTTGTTGTCCCTAACAAGTCTGGCTGTATCTGCTAACCATTCCTGCTGGTTGCGAGTAATTTTGAAATTGACCGCAACCAGTTTCTCCTTGGAATTAGCCAGAGTCGCAGCTTCAACCGGAGGGTCAAGAGCAGGTACCCTATCAGCTTCAATATCTACTGGTGCCGGTGACTGCTTAATTCCCGAAAACTGGCTCAGCTTTCCCATCCCCCCCATCTTACTCTTGGGTTTGTTCACGACAACCTCCACAATTTTTTGCACTCTTTAGCTAAAAACCGATAAGATGAAGCACCGGAGGACTTGGCAGCATAGGCGGTGACAGGCTTTTGCTGAGCAATGGATTCTGCCACAGCAATGTTGTCAGGAATCACCGTATGCAGCAGCCGATAGTCCAGTTCCACAGAAGCCTCAACCAGCAAACTGTCAGCTTCCTGGGTCAACAGCAAGCGCGACTTATAGCGAGTCCGTAACACCTCAATTGGCACTCCTGTTTGCTCCCCTCGAATTAATTCCACCGCTTCCGACAACCCTTTGAGAGCAGCCGGTTCGCACAGAGTCGGAATCAACACGCGATCGCACGCCAACAAAGCCTGTACCGAAACAGAGGAAAGCCCAGGCGAACAATCCATCAGGCACACATCAAACCCCTTCAGCTTAGAGAGGGCTGGGGTGAATAAATCATGAGGTGACTGCAACTGGAACAGTCCCAAATCCCCCGGAATCAGCCACAGATTTTTTACCTCTGTATTTAATGGCTCTACGTTATCCCCCTGAAGCCAATCTAAAGCTGTCGGCTGCTGACCGTCTTGACCTAACCCAAAACTGAGGGTGCGCTGCCCATCCAAGTCGAGCAGCAGGACGCGACACTTACTTGCAGCGAGGCAAGCTCCTAAGTTTAAAACTGTGGTACTTTTCCCCGTACCGCCCTTGAAATTGAAAATAGCGACCTTCAACATAAAATCCTATTAAGGTCTAATCATTGTTTAGCTTAACACTTTTATGAGCTTAAATGTTAAAATCCTAATATATTAAACGTCTAATATGTTTAACCGTTTATGGATAATTCTGAGGTCAGCCGCAGATTGGCAGTTAAAGTCTGAGGTATTTTGTCTGGCTGGTTAGACCCAACGATCGACCGGGGCGATTGCTCTTTTGAGTAACGAGTGCTCGTCGGCAAGGCTTGCGGTTATTGGTTAAACACTTAAACGTATTATACCTTTAAGTCTTTAGAGTAAGTGTCTCCCATAGCTGGCGAGTGAGGCAACTGAAGCAATGTGCTGCCGTATGCTGATAAGCTGCTACGCAGCTTAGTAGTTGACAGGGCGCGCTGGCATACGAGTGAAAAAGTGGTTGTTCCAGAAGGAATCTTTCTTGAGTATTTGCCGCCTTATTCTCCTGAACTTCAGCCAGCAGAAAGGCTGTGGTGTCTTGCCGATGAACTGAAAGTTAATAAAAGTTTTGACAGCCTTGATGATGCGAGAAGAAGTGCTCGCCTCGCGCTATCAAATTTTAGCGACGACCATGACAGAGAGAATCAAAAATCTTACCTTTTATCATTGGTGGTCAGAGCCAGAAATTTTAGCCACAGGATAACTGATAATTTTCCTCTTCTACTAACTTCATAATTGCTATCTATTCATTTCACACGCTCGCAAGTGGACAGAGGAACTTTTTTGCTGCTCGTCAATTAGCAAGCTTTATTGAATTTTAGACAATTTTCTCTTCTTCCTTTCAACTATAAAAGTTCTTTTTATTGGACGATCGCGAGCGCAAGTTTCTTTACTCCCGACGATAAAGGGGGTAACTAACCCGGATTTGGTATGACCAAGGGCTAAATCATGAAAACATCTCTAAATTTGACAGCCGCCCAATTAGAGTAACTAAAAGCGCATTTGTTCCCTGGCGACGGTCAAGAAGCTGTTGCTATTGCACTTTGCGGTCGCCTTGTTGGAAATGGCACGCATCGCTTGTTAATCCACAAAATTGTGCCAGTACCTTACGAATACTGTTCCCTTCGTACTCCTGACCAAGTGAGGTGGTCAACTAATATCCTCATACCATTCCTCTGTGAAGCTGCCAAGCGCCGCATGGGAATTCTCAAAATTCACAGACACCCTGAGAATTTCCCCCACCATTCTGATATTGACGACGAGGCTGACCGCCGCCTTTTCCCGTCTATCTACGGCTGGGTAGAGTTGCGTCAAATTTATCAGCCCACGACCGAACAGTGAAGTTAGGGCAACAGCGATCGCTGTTGCCTGGTAATAATTCCCATAATGGTAATTTCGGGAACTATTCAGGGTTTAATGGGTTAATTGCGCGATGAATTAAATTCGCTATGCTCGCCAATCCCTCCAGCCTCAACTCCTTGGTTACGGTTTCTAGCCTCCTGGAGACCTGGACCGAATTCCTCGCTCTTGATGTCGCTGCGGGGGACGCAGCACAGGATACCGCCGATACCTACCGTCGCCAGTTGCGACTGTTCCTATCCTGGTGCGATTGCGCCAGCCCCCAAATCAACCCGACCAGTGCAACCAAAGAAGATATCAAGCGCTACCGTCGCTTTTTAGTGGACGATCGTTCATTGAAGCCGGCAACAGTAGCCCTAAAATTATCGGTAGTCAGGCGCTTCTATGATGCAGCCGTGGAGAAGGGGCTAATTTTGACCAACCCTGCCCTCAGCATCAAACCACCGAGGGAAAAGCGAGATGCTGCTGAGAAGGTGACTTACCTAGAAAAGTCGGAAGTCGAGAAGTTGCTGGCGGCGATTAAGAGCGACGGCAGCGTGAAGGCGCTGCGGGACAAGGCGCTGCTGGCGATTATGGCGCTGGAGGGGCCGCGCACGGTGGAGATGCACCGGGCTAATATTGCTGATTTGGTACAGCAGGGCAATAATTTGGGGATTCGGGTGGAGGGGAAGGGCAGCATTAGGATTGTGCCGCTAACGCCGGAAATTGCGCTGGCTCTGATGAATTACTTGGAAGCGAGAAAAGCGATGGAAGTGCTTGCGCCCTCTAGCCCGCTGTTTGTAGCTGTGGGATACCGGGCAGGTGGGCAGCGGATTAGCCGCCGGGGGATACGGAAGGTTGTAGATGGCTATTTAAAGGAAGCAGGGCTGAAACATTCGCCGGGGCGCACGATATCGACCCACAGTTTGAGACATACGGCGGGAACGCTGGCGCTGCGAGCCGGGGCAGAACTGCGGCAAGTGCAGGACTTGTTGGGGCATAAAGACCCCAGGACGACTTCTATTTATACTCACGTAGCGGAGCGATGGGCCAATAATCCGGCTCTGAAGTTAGGGATTACAATTGGGCAGTAAACGACCGGAGCTTCTTTTGTCCTGTTTTTCCCACTTCACTCACAGTTAGCTAATGAACCGAAAAAACTCTGAAATAGGCGAGCAAATCGCCCAACTTATAGCCAGCTTGCCCAGCGATGACCTCCGACAGCAAGCTAAGACGACAGCTCAGATAGAGGAATGGGATAAAGCGAGAACAACCCAGCTTCTTTTGGCTAAGTGCTGGAGAGCTAAATGGCTTGTTAAGGACTATTACCCAGTTGAGGAAGCTCTGGAAAAAAAAGAGATTTCTCAACGAAAAGCTAAGTTGATCGATCAACAAGTTAATGAATACAAAGCTCGATGGGAGCTTTGCCAAGTTGCTGAAAAATACGTCAAAAAACTCCACACTTATCTTCAAAAGTTGACGGGTTATGTGGATCATTTTCCTAAGCCATTAGTCCATTATTGGTATAAGTTTTTTCACCAAGTATCCCTGAAACAATATCCATTTCAATCAGCCTATGATTTATTTGCAGAGACTTTAAAAGAAGATGTTAACGGTTCTTTCTCTGTATGCCTGGAACCCTACTATGAGGTGCCGATGAAAAAGTGGAAGCAAGTCGCTAAGCAGTACACTGAAATTTTGGAGCAATCCGAATTGGATGGCTTTTACCCAAAACTTAGGAATGCAGAAGAGCAGAAATTAAAAAGAAACTTGGTTTGGGACAAAGTTGGTTTTTCTTGGATTGGAATGGTTCTGTTGGTGTGCCAAAGTGAGGCGAAAAATGACTCGCAACTCAGGAAGAAATTACTCGCCTACAACGACTCACTACACGAAGCGCTCAGTCTAGCTGTGACAGCTAGCCGCGAATTGCACGGCTGGGCGTGGCACAAAGGGGATTTGCTTGACGCGAATGGGGCAGGCGGTGTTTACCGCAAACCTTAACAAAACTTCAAATCTGGATCGCATTTCATCTGACACCTGGGCTGATTACCTATGTTGGATTGCAATACTTTCAGATAAAGGAGCTTTTTTTCTCATGTTCGACCCTCACACCGCTATCGTTGTGTTAATCTTTCTGGGCGCGTTCATTGTTATAGCCAAGTATCGGGAAGATATAGTGATGCTTTTAGGGGGCTTGGCTGCTTCCGGTATCTATTACTTTCTGTTTTTGCATCACACCTTACTAGCCATTATCAAGACCGCAATCATGAACCAAACTGACTTTTCGGAAGCGTTGCCCTCGAAGAGGATCGTCGCCCTCGAAGCTTCCCTTGATGCCAAAATTGAGAGGTATTTCGATCCTTTAGACACTGACCCCGACGTGCTCAAACAACTGTTAGCTGACAAGCGCTCGGAAAATACCAGACGGGCCTATGAGCGTGATGTCAATGACTTTTTAGTAACTATGACGGGAAAATCCGCCGTACCTGATAACGTTTTGGAGTTCCTGCACCTGGAAGAGCGTCAGGCCGTGGCGGTGGTTCTCAAGTATAAAGCCAAGCTGATTGAGAAAGGGTTGAAGGAAGCGACTGTTAATCGCCGACTGGCGGCTGTCAAGTCGTTGGTGGAGATGGGTCGCAAGCTCGGCGCGTGTCACTATACGCTAGGGGATATAAAGGGAGAGAAAGTTACCAGCTACCGCGATACGACTGGGGTTGACCGACCAACTTTTGAGCGGGTGCGATCGGGTGCGATCGGGCAACTCTGGCGGGGAAGCGTGACTATGCTTTGCTCCGGCTGCTGTGGGGTAATGCTTTGCGGCGAAACGAAGTCTGCCAGTTAAACGTTCGAGATTTTGACCCAGCTAGTAAGAGTTTGCGGATTCTGGGGAAAGGACGCGGGACGCAAGCTGAGGTTGTGGACTTGGGAGCGGCAACAGTGCAGGCCATTACCGACTGGTTGGACGCCAGGGGCGGCAACTCCTCTCAGGACGCGCCACTATTCACGGCCCTCGACTTTGCGAATACGGGTCATCGGCTAACAGGCGACGGCTTGAGAAGAATCATTGTCCGTCACTGCGAGAATGCTGGTATCAGTAAACAGATGTCACCTCACCGCATCCGACATTCAGCTATCACGGCGGCACTGGACGCAACAGACGGGGATGTGCGGAAGGTTCAGAAACTCAGCAGGCACAGGAATTTAAACACGCTCATGATATATGACGACAACCGGGGTCGCGACCAACAGGACGTTACCGAAATGCTTGACTCTATGTTTTGAATGTTTTTATAGCGTTGCCTCAGTAATTCGTTAATTAGGGGCGTATTTTTGCCTGCCATCAAGTCTCTAATTTTGTGGCGATGACGCTGTAACGCCTAGCCGTGAGAAGGATTTAGAGTTTACAAATTGGGTGTTGTTGGGCTGGGATTCATTCAAGTGGTATATATGTCCGAATAAGAGCACCGCAAACTGTCGATGTTGGCGGCCAAGACGGGGCGCAAGAAAGTGGATATCGTGCGGGTGCCCTTGGAGGATGGATTGAAGGAGGTGGGGGAGTAGGGATCTCGTCACGTTTGTTGCGATGTTCGTTGTGCTCGCCATAAACGTGACGATCTCACGAACAGCAATTGCTCTTTTTGAAAAGCGATCGGCATTTTAAGTCCGACGCCGCTGTTACGCGGCAGACGGCAACTTTTCAACTTCTTTCACCCCCAAAAACCGCACGTTGACAATTTCCCTGTAAGCCTCTAAATCCGGCTGCCAATTTTCCAAAAGCTTGTACAAATGTTGCAGTTTTTCTCCTTCTAATTCCCCTGCAATTTCGTACTGGAAGCTGCCGGAAAACAATACTGCGGGAGTTGGCTCGGCATCTTGCAGTTGCAACAATGCTTCGGCAACGCTCAAGTTAAGTTCTCCTTGTTCCAGAGAGTAAACTAAATTGACAGCAGCTTTGACGGGAGCTTTCCCCACATCAGACCAAGTGCCTTTTGCGAGTAAAGTGGAGGTAATGTACTCGCGAGCTGCGTTTTCATCTCCCCCTTCAAAGGTGATGAAGCTTCTGGGATTGACGCTTAAAGCTTGATAGTCGGTGCGGGGTAGCGCTTCAACGTATTTGCGGATGATGTCGGGAATTTTTACGTCTTCTTGTGATTTTGTAGAGAGAGATTCGATGAAGGTGATGGCGTTCGATTGGGCGACGATATTGATGCCGTTGGTGAAGGCAACTTGAGAGATTTGGGGACTGAAAACGGGAGGGCGGGCGAGTTCCCAATCGGATGGAACGATGCCGCTGTATTTGAGGAAATCCGAGTTGAGGAGGGTGGGAGAGTGGTTTTTGGCTGTTAGGGCTAAGGCTAGTTCTTGGATGGTTACTTTCGGTGTCATGGTTGTTGGTAGAGCGGTATAGGGTTACATTTTATACTGTACAAGTTGTCTTTGTACAGGGGGAAGGTGAAAGTTAGGAGAGTGCTGAATATAAAGTCGCAGTGAGCGGAACGAGGATTGCCAGCAGTTGCGGAGGAACTTTGAGAAACTAATCTAAAAGTAAAATTTTATCCTCCGAAGTTGCCAACGGTTCAAATCGGCCCGCTCGAGTATGCTGGTGGCGCGAGCCGCTTCGCCACGATCGCGCATCAAGGTTTTTAGGGTGAGCGTAGTTATTCGCGATCGCACCGGACGTGGGACGCTCGCCCATTCTGGTTATGAGCGAAAAAGCAGCGGTTTTTTCCGGTGCGAGCGTACCCGAGTCTCCATTTTTATAATCTGTGCGCGTGCGGCGAGAGTGCGAACGCTCGATCGTGGAGCTCGAGTTGAGGTGGGATAAGTATTAGTTAAGGGTCGCTCTCGCGCTTGAATAAAAAAACAGCCCGAGAGCGACCGCAAAGAACGAGAGCACTTTTGACGATCGAGCAATTTAATTTGACAAATGGGATCTCGCTACTTTTTGAATGGTTATTTTCTTAGCGGGTGACAAGGCACCTCTAGTCTAAACAGGACAAAGGTTTGAGAGAATGGTAAGGTAAAAAAAATAAGGAGCCACACGGGCTCCCCAAAAAACAAAATGTTGCCACCATTATACCAAAAAATTCTGCTCCCTCATCTCAATGAAAGCCAATACTTAACCTTGCAACTGCTGTTGTTATTGCTTCAGGCTCATCGTCAGGTCAAGCTCTCCGTATTAGCCAGTGTCTTTCCTCAACCGATTCAATATCAAAGCCGCAAACGAAACTTACAACGATTTTTAGTGTTACCTCAGTTGTGCGTCAAACTATTGTGGTTTCCCCTGATTAAATATTGGATTCGACAAGAACAAACCGGAAAGCGTTTAAACCGAGAACAACGTCGCTGTGTACGAAAACTCAAGCATCAAAAGTATGGCTATTGGATTGTTGCAATCGACCGGACACAGTGGAAAGGACACAATATATTTATGGTTAGTCTGGTCTGGGGAACTCATGCTCTTCCGATATATTGGGAACTCTTAAAGAAGTCAGGTAACAGTGACCTCAAGACTCAAAAACGACTGTTAGGTATAGTCCTTCCTCTGTTTAAGAACTATCCCGTCTTAGTCTTAGGGGATCGAGAGTTTCATAGCCCCAAACTCGCATCATGGCTTGATGCCAGGGGTGTATCTTTTGCACTACGTCAGAAAAAAGACTTCCAATTTCAAGAGAATTTAGGTGAAGACTATCAAGTGCTCAAAAAGCTTGGCTTCAAACCTGGGATGTCCAAATTTTATCAGAATATTTTGGGAAATAAAGGAGACGGTTTAGGGCCATTTAATCTGGCTGTGTATTGGAAACGAAAATATCGTAAGCCCGGACCAAAAGAACCTTGGTATATTCTGACAAATCTCCCCAATTTGAAGCTGACTTTAGATGTTTATTGTTGTCGGTGGGGCATTGAACAGATGTTCAAAGATTACAAAACTGCTGGTTATAATGCGAGAAGATACCAAGGTCAATGAAACTCGCTTTTTATCCTTGGTCTTATTGATTGCGCTTGCTTATAGTTTGGCGACGGTTCACGGACAATGGCTCAAGAAGTTAGGTGTAGAAATTTATGCAGGACGGATCAAGGAGCATCAAGACAAAACCCCACGCCAAAGTGAATTTAGTCGCTCGCCTCTATGGACAACGGTGGATCTATGGGATGGAATTATGGAACGATTGGGTAACAAGTCTAATTGCGCTCAAACCCCATAAACGTCTCTATTTTCAGCGCGGCTTCTTGGCTCTATCCTTTATGAAGCAAGCATTATAGGTACGTTGTCACCCGCTAAGGGTTATTTTTGGTGTCATGGTTGTTTGTAGGGGGATATTTTTGCATTTTATGCTTGGTAGGTTGCTTTTGTACAGGGGGAAAGTTTTGTGAGTTAAAAAGTGTGATCGAAGAAGCAATTAACTTAGATCAAGTATAACCTTTAGCTGGTAAATGAGGTACGCGATCAAGCTTAAAAATCTTCTTGAATTTAGGTAATATTATAAATCTCATATTAGTGAAAATCGCTATATTCGTTGCTAATTTTTTTGCTGCTTGTGTTCAAAAGTGTTATTTATTTGTTTTCCTTAATATAAAAGATCCTATAAACACTCAAAAAAGAACATAAATATAAAGAGCTAAAAAATGAGTATTCTAATGTTCTGAAAAATGCAAATCTTAAAATTTGCGTGCTATCATTTATAAAATAAATAGTAGATGTGTCTAATAGTCCCGAAAGCATAATAGTTAAAATTCCTATTAGTGCTACCATCCCTCCTATACCCCCAATAGCGTCTCTTAAGCTACCATTAAACTTAAAAAGATTACTGAGAACAAATAACAATATTGCAATGACTACTGAAAATAGATTTAGTGGCATTAAATAACTTGAAACCAGTGAGAAACCAAAGGCAATTTTAGCAAAAGTGTTACCCGGGAAAAAAAATAGCTGGATTGAGGTCGAAATAAAAACTATCGTACTCGTAAAAAAAATAAATGTGGCTATTGGTGCGCACCAAGATTTTACAAATATCTGCCTAAATTTACTTAACATAACTCTTTTCCTTTTTGACAATATACTTGAAATCCAGTTGGGGCGATCGTAAAATCTGGGTTATTTAACCCAAAAGGGTCAATAAATTTTGTGTATTATATCAATTACGGTTGCATCGGTATGATATGTTCAACGCCGCTGACGCAAGTTGCATCAAACTATATAATTCCGAATCAGCCGGAAACGATATTAGTCACTTGCTGGAGTCGAAAACGATACTTCGGGGTCGATCACACGCACATGGTTACGGCTGCTCGCGGGTATGCTCGCTCATCACTATAGCAAGTCTAAATCATTTGTACAATAGGTTAATCCTGTTATAAGAGCAGCTTTGCGGATCTCGAATGCAATGCCGATTACTCGCTCGCTCGAGCGGGTATTTTCTGAATAGAGATCGAATTGCATGACTCATTTAGACGCGCTATATTCCCTAGTTGCGTAAGCCCTGGATTTTTCCCTTTGGCTTAATCTCACTGCTATCAACTAGCATTTCTGGCTAGATTAAGGAGCGGGAGGCCTTGGAGGAATAGGAGGAGGAGTTGGATGAGGGGGAATATAATTGGTGTAAATTCGTTGTCCTATTAATCCTTTCCAAGCATCCATAAATCCAGTCGGATAACTTAATGTAGCCCCAGGTACTGTTGTTGTAAAAGCATTCCGGTATCGGTAAAACTTAGTCCAGATACCTGACGCAAGATAGTTAAGAATCCCTTTGCCTCCAATCATCACCCAATCTCCTTCTCGTAATTGACTTTGTGGGGTTACGGGGTAACGCGGCGGCTGCCAATGAGCTATTAGCTGAGGGTTGTTAGGGGGAGCTTGTCCGGCTCGAATAAATAGCGCACCTCCAATCGCCCCTAAAGCTCCAGCATATCCTATATCTCTCATAAAAGCATATAGTTCAAATTTTTCTTCCTGACCAGTTGCGTAATTGAACAGCTTAAAAGTAAGTGTTCCTCCAATGCTGCTCGTTGCGCCAGTAATTATCCCACCTCCTACATTTCCTAAAGTAGCAGCTAAAGCAGGACCAATTAATGCCCCTAAACCGTAACTTGCTCCGCCAATTATTGCACCACTAACAGCCCCTTCTAAAGCTCCTTTTAGTGATCCTTCTATCATTGTTTCTTCCACCGTTTTCCCACTGGACATCGAATAGTTTTCTATGCTATTAGATGCTCCTCTAAATGCTCCTAGTATTGCTCCCAGAAAACCGGTAAAAAAGGAGCCCGTTAATACTGCTGAACCAAAAATCTTAGCCCTTGCATAAGTGAGACCAATGCTTTGCATTCCTGATAAAATGCTCTGCACTTGAATACTTGCCAACAGCTCTTGTATAGACCAATACCCGCTAGGGTCAGTATTAACAACCGGATTAGCATGAGCATACTGATAATCATGCAAACTCATCGGGTCATTCAGCGTCCCCTCATAAGCATCAGCCGAAACAAACCTCCCTAAAAACGGGTCATAATACCGCGCCCGCAAATAATCCAACCCAGTCTCCCCATCCCGCTGTTCCCCAGCAAACAAATCAGCATTATTAGAACCCCCAGTCGAGACAATCGAATTCCCGTAAGCATCATAAGAATAACTATCAGTAACCGCCCCCAAACCATTCGTCAAAACCCTCGTACTACCCAACCCATCAACGTGATAAAACGACGATTGACCACCCTGTAACTTACCAACCAAATCGTACCCGTAAACATAAGAACCCTTAGCATTCCCCCCAGCATCATACTCCTCAACAACCTGAGAATAAGGCTGCAACTCATCAATCAAATACCGAGTCTCCACCCCATCAACAACCTTACCAACCCTTATCCCCTGAGCATTATATTGATACCCAACATTCCGAGTAACACCACCCTCATTAACCGTCACCCCCATCAACCGATTCTCACCATCATTCTCCCACCGATAAACAGTAGAACTGCTTCCAGTCACCTCCGAAATCAAATTCCCATTACTATCGTAAGAATAAATAGTGGCAACACCATTAGTTGTAGACGTAGATAGCTGATTCAAATTGTTGTAAATATAAGTCGTTACCCCACTCACAGAATCAGTCTTACTCAACCGATTCCCCACAGCATCGTAAGTGTAACCAACAACCCGATTTTTCCCGCTAGGGTCATTAGTAATCTTCTCCTCCAACAACCGATTTAAATCATCATACTTGTACTCAACCTTACGACCGCTACTTTCCAATACCTCCCTGCGATTACCAACATTATCGACAGCATAATCGTAACTAGAAACAACCTGCAACTCCACCTTAGTCACCGGGTCAACCTTAACCGTCTTCACCAAATCCAAACGACCCAAACTATCGTAGATACGAGTCTCAACTAAATTGTTCGGATACGAAGTTTTCCAGAGATTCCCCAGAGAATCGTAATCATACGTCACCGTCCCCATATCCGGCGTACTAACCGTCTTCAAACGCCCCTCAGAATCATAGGTATAGCCAGTCGTGCGAGTTGGAGTCTTAACCTCACTAACTTGCCCGGATTCATACTTATATTCAATCGAATTCCCGCTAGCAAGATAAGGGCCAGTGGGGTCTTTTCGAGAAATTACCTGCCCCAAACTGTCATACTTGTAAACAGTCGCGCCCCGACTGTCAGTAATTGTTTCTTCCAACCCATTTGTAGCGTAAGTAACGCTAACAGTTGCACCGCTAACATTCTGATACTGCTTAGCAACAACTTGGTTTTGGTCGTTGTAAGTATACTTAACCGTCTTGTTATTAAAATCCGTAATCGTGACAGCGTTAGCCACATCATCGTAAACAAAAGTAGAACGCTTGCTATCCGGTCGAATTACCGCCTTGCGGCGACCTTTGTCATCGTATTCGTAAGCCGTTACCTGACCCAAAGCATCCTTAATACTTGTCAAATTGCCCGCACTATCGTAAGCGTATTCAGTACGATGAAGCAAAGCATCGACAACAGCCTTGAGTTGTCCGTTAGCATCGTATTCAAACTTAGTAGTTTTGCCATTCGGGTCAGTCGTTGCTGTAACCTGACCTTTACTATCATAAGTAGTAGTAGTCGAAGTTCCCCCAGCAAAAACAGTTTCAGTCTTGCGATTTCCAACTGCATCGTAAGTATAGGTGATGTAATTGGTAGCATCAAAACGAGTCAGACTGACGCGACCTGCTGCATCGTATTCGTACTCGGTACGGTTCCCCGAAATATCGATTTCTGCTTTGACTTCCCCAGTTTTGTAGTATTCAGTTTTAGTGCGGGAATTGGTGGCTAAATAAGCTGGGGTACTGTCGGGATAAACGATATTTGTCCAGTCAATCAATTGAGGAGTTTGACCCGGAGAAATAGCGTTCAGCAATTGCTGTACTTGATTAGCTGTTTCGTTGGGATAAATAGTTTCAGTCAGCCGTCCCGCGTCATCGTATTTGTAGTGAGTAACTCCTCCGTCACGGTCGATAGTAGCCCTTTGACGGCCGCCTTTATCGTAAACAGTAATGGTTCGGGAATTGTCAGAGTTGCTGGGAGTATCGTCGGGATAAATAGTTTCAACTAACTTACCTTCGGAGTTGTAGCGGTACTCGGTACGGCGGTTGTTCTCGATGCTGGCACTTTGGCGTCCGGCTGAGTATTCGTATGTTACGGTGCGGCCTCCTTGAGTAACTGACTTGATTTGTCCTGAGTTGTTGTAAGTCCATTCTGTTACAAATTCTTTCTCTCCAGTGGGAGTTGCTACTTTCATTGTCTCCCGCTGCATATTGCCGTTGCTGTCGTAGATGTAGGTAGCTTTGTTGCCTGATGCGTCTTCTAAATTAGTTACATTACCTCCACCATCGTACTGAAAGCGGGTGATGTTATTAGCTGCATCGGTGAGGCTTAGAATATTTCCCCTCATATCATAACTATACTTAGTAACATTCCCCGCCGCATCCTTAGTTGTCAGCAAATTACCACTGGGAGAATAGGTATAACTCGCACTATTCCCCAACGCATCAGTCTCAGTTAAAACCTGTCCGCGACTGTTATAAGTCCACCGCGAAACATTACCCAAAGCATCTTTCTCAGTTAACTTATTCCCCCGACTGTCGTAAGTCCATTCAGTAGTTGCCCTCACTGACACTGGATTGCCAGCAGCATTTAACTCGCTAGTAATTACAGTTTCAGTCAGAACGTTGTTGTTGGCATCGTAAGTCCTGTCAATCCGCTTACCTAACGGGTCAATCTCAGTTAAAACATTCCCGCGACTGTCATAAACGTAAGTAGTTTCCTTCCCGAAAACATCCTTAACCTTCTGAATCGAATTATTCGGGTCATAAACCAACTCAACCGCCGACCCATTCGCATCAATCATCTGTTTGAGGCGACCTTTCTCGTCGTACTCAGTCTTAACTCCACTCCGTCCCAACGAATCGATAACCTCAGTCAAAAAGTGCGGTCTGTCCTCATCTTCATACTCAAACCGAGTTGCATTATTCTCCCTATCCTTAACAGCAACCAAATCCCCTTTCGCATCGTATTCGTATTTAACCTTCTTCCCATCCGGGTCAACAACACCGACAATCCTCCCAGCAACATCCCTCTCAAAAGTCACCGACTTACCAGTCGAACTTGCAATCCCCGCATCGCTAAAAGTCAGCTTATTCCCATTCGCATCAGTAGCAGTCAGCAAATCCCCAGTTTTAGCATCAATCTCGTAAACCAACCCTTCCTGAGTCGTCAACACATAAACCCCACCAAAAGCAGGATTTTCAGGATTGAAGGGCTGCCCGTTCACCCCGTAATACTCGCCGTACTCGTTCCTGACCAAATTCGCATCCTTAACCGTCAGAGTCATCGTCGAACCCTTTTGAGATTCAAACGCGGGTTTGTACATCGCAGCCCCCGGCCCAGCAGCCCCTAAATACTGATTCAAATGACTCGGAGTCGGCTTAAAAGTAAAGGTTTCCCGCTTACCTCCGGGTAGGGTGATGAATACCTTAGTCTTGCTATCAAAAGCTACGGTATTGATGCCCAACTCCTCGTAAATCGGGTCAGCCTTCAAAGAAGTCTTCAAATCAGTATCCCGGAATTCCATCCGCCAGCCGTAGCCGAAATCATCGCTATTATTCGCATTCAAAGAATCGTAAGTCCGAGTCACGTTAATCGGAATACCCGCCACCGGAACCGTCAAATCAGTAAACGACAACCGGAAATTCCCCAACTTCAAATCGCCCGCAACATTCACCGTCCTTTCAGTAGTCGAACCGTTGCCGTTGGTATCGAATGCAGTGAACTTGAGAACGTAAGCGCCGTTGGCCAAAACAGTCGGGTCAAAAGTCGCAACCGTTCCGTTGCTGACAGCAGCAGTTCCCCGATAAACCTCCTTAAATCCTCCGCCATCGCCCGGAATTTGGCCGCCACCAACCGGAGCAACTTCCAATGTATAGTAAGCTAAATCGCTGTCACTAATTGTGCCGGTGATATTGACAGGCGCGGTGATTTCTGCATCATCTTCTAAACTGATGTTGATAGTTGGCGCGTTGATGTCGGTGGGGTCAATTGCTGCTACAAAAACAGTCGCACTTCCAGCATTCCCAGGTAAAGAAGCCTCCGTCCCCGAAGCATTCCGCAAATTACCAAAACTATCATAATTAAACCGAGCCATATCTCAAAAACCTTTTGCTTCAATCTTCTTTTGCTCCACACTCTAAAAGAAGTTGAATAATCTCTTGATTTTTTTCTTGTTTCGCACGGCTGAGCGCAGTATAACCCCCAATATCTTTGGCATTAATATCAGCACCAGCTTCCAGCAAAAGCTTAACTGCCCTAATACTTCCAGAAACAGCTGCGTTTTCTAAAGCCGTCCAACCTTTTTTTGTTCTTACATTCACATCTGCTCCTGCTGCCAAAAGAAGTTCGATAATTGCGACTTGGTTGTCATCTGTTGTCACTGAAGTTATGTGTGAGAATCGTGGGAGTCCCGCACCTTGAGCAGCCATTGTTAATGGAGTTTCATGCTGATCTTCTGTAAAACAATTTGCATCAGCTTTATGCTCTAACAAAAGCTTTACCACAGCTACCCAACCCCAGTATGCAGCTATAGTAAGAGCTGGATTTTCGTCGGAACCAATTGCATTAACATTAACTCCACTTTGAATAGCAGCAATAACTGCCTCAACATTGCCCATTGCAGCAGCGGATATGAAGTCTTCTGTCAAAGTATCATCTAGTCTCTGACGACGCAGTAAACCTTCCGAAAGTATCTCTTCTGCTTCTTGTCTTAACTCTGAAGAAGTTAAGGGTGCAAGATAGTCAAAAATTTCCTGTAATCCCCAGTAGGCTGCATCCCATAAAGCTGTGTATCCACCCGTCTCAGCGTTGACATCAGCCCCTGCTTCGACCAGCAATCTAACAACATAAAGATCTGCGGCTCGAACTGCTTCCATAAGCGCAGTTTTATTATCATCAAGTCTGATATTAATGTCAAATCCGCTTTGGATTAGCTCTTCTAAATTTTTGGTATTCCCCCTAAAAAAATCACAGACTGCCGATTCTAGTAAATCCTTATGTTTCAGGGAGGACGAATTTTGCATGGTTTTTAATATCCCTAAAAAATTAGTTAATCAACAAGATTAGCAAGGATCAGTAACACTCCTTTCTCGAAGGCACTCTTTGCCGCTTTTGCAATTGCTTGTTGTTCTTCTTGAGCGGAAAGTTTACCTCCTCCGCTACTTTCATGTTTGAAGGTAATATAAAGAGCCGTTTTTGGCAATACGTTTTTCTCAGCATATGCTCGAATGGCTGTCCACTGCTTAGAGGGAGAATTTTTCTTTCCTATACCAGTTATATCTT
This sequence comes from Oscillatoria nigro-viridis PCC 7112, assembly GCF_000317475.1. Classification (NCBI taxonomy): domain Bacteria; kingdom Bacillati; phylum Cyanobacteriota; class Cyanophyceae; order Oscillatoriales; family Oscillatoriaceae; genus Phormidium; species Phormidium nigroviride. Next base: position 62,595 of record NC_019731.1, on the reverse strand, counting down.
TCAGCGCCGCATGCAAAGTTAATTTGACATCTCCAATTAGATAAGCTTTATTATTTGTATCCATAGGAGAGCCTTCTTTGAAGATGAAGTCTGGTCGCGAACCCCCAATATTTTTTAATTTACCAAAAGCTTTTCTGTCTGCCTCAATGAATAATTCCTGGCAATTTAATCCTGCGTGGGTTGGTGTCCCATCTTGTAGGACGCCTGGCTCTAACCACAAGCGATTTAGAAAAGGTCCGCCTACACTATTAAAGATTCCGCAAATTTGTCCTTTAAGGAAATTCTCAAACTTAGTGCCATCTTTGAATTGCCCAGGAAGCTGGTCCAACTCAAAACCAGCGAAGGGCAGAAGACGCTTGACAATTCCAGTGAATGAATCCGCCATAGCTTCGCCTATTTTATTTTTAAAGTAGCCTTTGATTTCGTTGCTGGCATAGGTTTTTAAAGCGCTAAGTGCATCTTGTACGCTTATTGTTGCATTAAGTTCCATAATCGAAAACATCCCCGTCGGATCGCTATAAACGTGAGGGTTGTTGTAAACAAACTGATAGGGATTGCTACTCTCAGGCTCCATCTCAATCAAATCGATCGGATCGTAACTCATAAACCGCCCGGTTTCAGGATCGTAATACCGCGCCCGGAAATTGTACAGCCCAGTCGCCTCATCCAACCACTGTCCCTGGAAGCGGAAATCCCCACCTGCATTCCCAGGTAAAGAAGCTGCTGTCCCAGACGAACTTTTTAGGTTGCCAAAACTATCATAATTAAACTTAGCAACACCTTGACCGCTAGCACCAGCCAACCCAATCACCGAACCCATCGCATCCGTCAAATAATAAACCGGATTCCCGCTGCCATCAAACCGCATCAACGGCTGATTTCCCGCATAAACATAAGCACCCAAAGCATTACCATTCCCATCCATCACCAACTGTGGCGACTCCAAGCCATCACCCATAGAAGGCGCAACAATATAATCCTTTTCTACCCCCGCACTCTTGCTCTCAACTCTCCGTCCCGAACTATCATAATCGTACTCAACCAACACATTGCCCGCAGCATCCTTCACCTGCGAAATCAAATTATCAGTATTGTAATCAAAATCCCGAATCACCCCATTTCTATTAACAACATCCACCCGTCCCCCAGCATCATAAGTATAAGTCTCCACATTCGACCCATTCGTCACCGAAGCAAGCTGATTGACATTCTCGTAACTGTAAGTCCCCGCAGCCAAACCGTTTGATACAACTTGACGGTTGCCATCCGCATCGTAACCGTAATCAATCTCCTGCAACAAAACCCCAGCCGCACTGTAATAACTTTCCTTGTCCACCCGCAGCGAAGCATCGTACTCCAACCTCACGTAAGAACCATCTTCCCTGGTAATCTTAGTCGGTTCTCCAATTCCTTTTCGTTCGTAAGCAACAGATGCCAACACTGTCACTCCATCAGCAGCAAAATGAGTAATCTTTTCAACCAAATCCGTCTTATCTTGATACTGATAAACAGTCTTCACACCATTCGGCAAAGTCCTTTCTTTGAGACGATTTACTTCATCGTAAACCATGGCAGTTTCTAACACTTGACTGCCGGGAGAAGTTGCCTTCACTTTCTCCACATTGCCATTCGCATCGTACTTGTACTCGGTGATGTAAGCCGTAGAATCAGCAGCATTCTTATCAGCTTTAACGACAACCTTATCGACTCGACCCAAACCGTCGCGTTCGTAGCGAATGCTGCCGCCGTTAGGATAATCCAAGCCTGCAAACGCACCCGTATCCGGGTCATAATAATAGGCAGTCGTTCCCGCAGCATCCGTCACGCTTAAAAGCTGACCCGTTTCTGCATCCCAGTTAGAAACAACTTCCCCATCCAAGGTTGAAACCCTGCGCTTTTCCTGTCCCGCCGCATCATACTCGTAACTTACAGTTACTCCGCTGGGCAACTTCATTTGTTCCAAACGATTCGTGACGGCATTGTAAATAAATTCCTTTTCACCGCCATCGGGATAGATAATTTTCTTGAGATTTCCATCCTCGTACTGATAAGACAGCAAAGTTGCTTGATTCGGTCCGGTCACTCGTTCCAATCCGCTTTCACCGTAGTGATAGGTATAGACAGTATCGCCCAAGTCCGTAACCGTCTTCAACCGTCCCAAATTATCGTAAGTAAACTTGCGGTCATTGCCGCCCCGGTCTACAATTCGAGTCGGATAGTCTTTCGCTTCCTGCAAATTGTTGCTGAAAAGATACTCAACTTTCGACTTGGTTCCGTCGGGATAAATCGTTTCAACGGGCAAGTAATTAGGAGACTGTACTGAAGTTGTCTCTCTTCCCAAGGGGTCGATAACTGTCGTTCCATTGGAATTGTAGCGGTACTTCCAGACCTGACCGCGCGGGTCAGTCATAGTTTTCATCTGACCGTTAGAGTTGTAAGTATAGCTGGTCGTGTAGCGAGTGTTGGCATCCAAAACCACAGTTATTCCTGCTAACTTACCTATCAAATTATCTGCTACGCCTGGGTCGGGGTCAACGCCTACCAGCGCGTCGTAGTGGTAGATAGTTTCCACCCCCGTCGATTCATCTTTGACGCTTTTAACCCTGCCAATTTGGTCGTAGCCGTACCGGGTAACGCTACCGCTAGGGTCAGTTTCAGTTTCCAACTGACCTGCTTCATTGTAGGTAAATTTAATCTCGCCGCCACCGTTCGTTACCCAACCTCCCAACTTCCCGTCATCCGTAAACTTGCGTTCGATGCGGCCGATAGTTGGGGCTTCTACAGTAGTCCAATCTGCTCCAGCTCCTTCATAATCGTATTCTACCCACAGACCGTCACCGTAGTCAGCTTTTGTTTGCCGTCCCAATCCGTCATAAAAGAAGGTGGAAGTAACGCCATTTTCAGTCATGGTTTCCAACTTACCTTTAGCGTTGTAAGTCATCGTTGTCTCGTTGCCCGACGCATCTTTCGTCCAGCGGGGATTGCCAAAAGCATCGAAATTGCCGTAATAAGTAGTGCCGAAGGTATCGGTTTCTTGAACGACTCGACCTTGGGAATCGTAGACGTAGGATTGGATGATATTGCCGAGTCCATCCTGCATTTTTAGCATATTGCCAGCGCGATCGTATTCCATATGCAGGGAAGTTCCTGTGGGCATCACAATGGAGGTAGTCTGACCGTATTTGTTGTAAGTGTAGCGAGTGATTCCAGGCACCGTACCCGGACAACCGCAGTAGGGTTCGGTACGGGATAAGAGATTGCCGCTAGCGTCATAGGTGTATTTTGTTACCCCTCCGGCCGCATCTTTTGTTTCGATTAAATTGTTGTCATCATCGTAATTGAAGTTAGTTTCTTGGCCTAGCGCATTAACTTGTTTGACAACATTGCCGCGCGAATCATAGACATAGGTAGTGGGATTGCCGAAAGCATCTTTGACGGTTTGAATTGAGTTGTCTGGGTCGTAAATCAACTCTACGGGGTCGCCGTCTGCGTCAATTATTTTCTTCAAGCGACCTTTGTCATCGTATTCAGTTCTGACTCCCGTGTTTCCTAGCGGGTCGATGACTTTTTCTAAATAGTGAGATTGGTCGGTGTTGTAAACAAATTCTGTTTTATTTTGTTCTTGGTCGGTGGCGGCAACCAAATCCCCCTTAGCATCGTATTCGTACTTAACCTTCTTCCCATCCGGGTCAACAACACCGACAATCCTCCCAGCAGCATCCCTCTCAAAAGTCACCGACTTACCCGTACTGCTAGCAATCCCCGCATCGCTAAAAGTCAACTTATTCCCATTCGCATCAGTAGCAGTCAGCAAATCCCCAGATGCCGCATCAATCTCGTAAACAATACCCTCTTTAGTAGTCAACACATAAACCCTACCAAAAGCAGGATTTTCGGGATTGAAGGGCTGCCCGTTCACCCCGTAATACTCGCCGTACTCATTCCGTATCAAATTCGCGTCCTTAACCGTCAGAGTCACCGTCGAACCCTTTTGAGATTCAAAAGCCGGTTTGTACATCATCGCCCCCGGCCCAGCAGCCCCTAAATACTGATTCAAATGATGCGGAGTCGGCTTAAAAGTAAAGGTTTCCCGCTTACCACCGGGTAACGTAATGAATACCTTAGTCTTGCTATCAAAAGCTACGGTATTGATGCCCAACTCCTCGTAAATCGGGTCAGCCTTCAAAGAAGTCTTCAAATCAGTATCCCGGAATTCCATCCGCCAGCCGTAGCCGAAATCATCGCTATTATTCGCATTCAAAGAATCGTAAGTCCGAGTCACGTTAATCGGAATACCCGCCACCGGAACCGTCAAATCAGTAAACGACAACCGGAAATTCCCCAACTTCAAATCGCCCGCAACATTCACCGTCCTTTCAGTAGTCGAACCGTTGCCGTTGGTATCGAATGCAGTGAACTTGAGAACGTAAGCGCCGTTGGCCAAAACAGTCGGGTCAAAAGTCGCAACCGTTCCGTTGCTGACAGCAGCAGTTCCCCGATAAACCTCCTTAAATCCTCCGCCATCGCCCGGAATTTGCCCGCCACCAACTGGCGCTACTTCCAATGTATAGTATGCCAAACTGCTGTCACTAATCGTGCCGGTGATGTTGAAGGGCGCGGTGATTTCTGCATCATCTTCTAAACTGATGTGGATAGTTGGGGCATTGACATCGCTAGTATCAATTGCTGCTACTGTTTGAGTCGCAGTTCCGGCATTTCCAGCACTATCTTTAGCTGTTGCAATTGCCGTGAAATTGCCTAAATTATTTACCTTGACAGATGCTTGACCTTGTGCATCCAAAACTACAGGAGTGCCGTTGATAGTCAAACCCAAAGATTCAACTTTCACGTTATCGACAGCATTGACGGTAAATGTGACCGAATCTCCGAGATTAGCTGTATTTTTGCTGGCAACAATATTGACTTTAGGTGCGGAAGTATCCGCGACAACACTTAAATTGTAAGAAACAGAAACAGTCTTGCCAAAAGTATCGGTGATAGCAACTTGCACCGGCCCCGTCGTACCGACATCAGTTGCTTGAGGCATCCAACTAATGCGGCCGAATTCATCAACAGTCATTCCAGACGGCGACTGTATCAGAGAATAAGCAAGCAAATCCCCCTCAGCATCAGTCGCCCTTAAATCGTAACGATAGGTAGAACCAACAACCGCCGACTGAACAACAGGAACAGCAGGAACAATCGGTGTAGAATTTGCCCTTGCAGTTAATGTAAAACCTTGCGCCGCCCCCAAACCTCCAGCATCCGCAGCGCCTACAACTATTTGATGGTTTCCAGCAGTCGGGTTATCCCAAGTTAGCAATCCAGTTGCGGCATTTATTGCCATCCCCACTGGTGCTTTTAATAACTGATAAGTTAAACTACCACCCTCGGGGTCAGTTGCTTGTACCCGATAGCTGTACTGAGAACCCAAAGATGCTGCAAATACAGGAGTTGAAACTACTGTTGGAGGCAGGTTGACGGCAGCAGTTCCCACAGACACCGCAAACTTCTGATTTCCCACAGCCCCTTGAGTATCTGTTGCCAAAACTTCTACTTCATTGGAACCTACAGCATTAGTACCGGGAGTCCATTCAATTAAACCAGTCCGGGCATCAATCTTCATGCCTTCGGGTTTGGTGCCCAAACTGTAACGCAGGGCATCGTTTTCCGGGTCAGTTCCGAATACTTGATATTTGTAGGTGCCGTTGATTCCGGCAACAGTAACTGGAGTAGAGGCAATCTCCGGCGGCGTGTTAATCCCCGTCACCTTCAAACTAAATTCCTGACCCACATAGGAACCGAGGGCATCAGTCACTCGCACCGCAATAGTCTGTTCCCCAATTTGTTCCGGAGTAGGCTGCCAGCTAAGACTGCCTGTTTTAGCATCGATTACCATACCCTTGGGAGCATTATCCAAACTCCACAGCAAATAGTCTCCTTCGGGGTCGGTAGCAGCTAGCTGGTAGCGGTAAACCCGATCTAAATTAGTCACTGTATCCGGTGCCGAAGTAATGCTTGGAGGGCGGTTAACGGCCGAATTAGAGACATTAACAGTCCACGATTGGGTGTCGGTTCCCCCGAAGCCGTCGCTGACGGAATGTTAGAGGAGGGTGTAAAATAGTTAATATTGTTACGATCGGTCATTGCAAGCGGATGCCATCGAACTCTTGAATAAACCAACAACTAGATTAGAATATAAATTGCGATCGCATCTTTTCCTAAAGTAATTGAGCCAAAAGATTCAGGTACGATCCTGAAAATCCACAGCTATTAAAAACTGACAAGAAAATTGTGTTAAAATGTAAAGGTGTGAGGGCATGATTCCCGAATTTGATGAGAACGGCAACTTGCCGCCAGGAGTGTATTGGGCAGAGTGGGAAGAGTTCAAAGAGCGATTGGGAACAACTCCCCTTCGCAGTCGATCGAGAATAATTTGGCAGCCAAGCATTTAGCATCATCAACCTTGGTACTCTATGATGTATCGAGCAGCCCCAATGAAGGCAAAACTTGCCCCCTAGCTCGATACGGTTACAATCGAGATGGCAAGAGAGGTAAATTGCAGATTGTATTTGGGTTAATCTGCGATGCAGAAGGCTGCCCGATCGCCATTGAAGTATTTGAGGGCAATACAGCAGATCCGACAACCCTCACCAATCAAATTGCGAAACTTAAAGAAAGATTTGGGATTGCCAAAATCATTTTCCCACTTTCCATAACGTTCTGGCAAGTCTCGCCACGGAGCACCAGTTCGCTCGTATCCAGAGAATGCCATTCACCACTTGTCGGTGGTCGTGATTGGGTTTACCTGTTCGGGGTTTGAGTGGTGGAAGTAGCGGTTTTAACATCTCCCACTGTTCGTTACTTAAGTCTCCAAGGGTTCATGAGCGTTAAGAGCTTGCGCTCGACATATTTTCAAGGATACAACGAGTTTGAAAACATGCCCTAGGGGCAAATCGTAGCGGTAACTCCTGCCCAACGGGTCGATAACTTCAGTTAAAAAGGGTGGCTTCTCGTCAGTAGTCAAAGCATAGTTACCATCAAAATTTAGCATCGGTTTACTATTCACCAACACGCAATATACCTAAGCTCTCCAAAAACTCTGCCCACCAATACATTCGAGATAGTGCACCATGCTGTTTCAGTAATTCAATTGTGTCTAAAGAATTGGCAAAGTACAGCGGTGTCCAGCCTAAAAATCCAAACCTAGCATTGAGGTTTGCACCGTTGACAATCAGCAATTCTGCTACAGAGGTATTGCCGTTAGCCGCTGCTCTTTGTAATGGAGTCATGCCCGATCTGTCCCCCAGATTAACATCAGCTCCACTGACAATCAACAACTGTGCCGTCTCTGTATAACCCGCTTCTGCTGCTCTGTATAAAGGCGTTCCTCCGTTGCTCATAGCATGAATATCAGCTCCATTTTCAATCAATAATTGTGTTAAATCTGCACGACCACGCGCGACTGCTAAGTGCAAGGGAGTTGTGAAATCCTTTGCTTTTACATTGACCTGCGCTCTGTTTGCTAACAAAGTCTCGGCAGCACTCAGATAACCGGATGATGCCGCAAAGTGGAGTGGAGTCCAACCCAAAAAATTTTCTTTTGCATTGACCTCAATACCACGCTCGATTAGCAATTGAACTATAGGTTTGTGTCCTCCAAAACTTGTTGCCAAATGTAATAAATTCTCTCCATTTATCACATTAGCAATACTATTTTGCCTCATGTACTCTTCAAAAAAATCAATGTCTCCTAACAAAGCAGCGGCCGGTAACTCCATTGCAGCACCATTGGCAACTAATATTTCTGTTATCGTCTTAGCTCCCCGTATAGCTGCCGCATTCAGCGGAGTTTGTTCGTATTTATTTTTGATGTTAACATCAGCACCATTAGCAATTAGCATTTCTACCACATTTTTTTTTCCTCGATCTGCTGCCCAGTACAACGGAGTTTTGCCGAATTCATCACGGATATTGACATCAATTCCTTGGTCTAAATGTAGCCTTACAGTATCGATGTCGCCATCGCAAGCAGCCATATGTATTCCTTTTAGCGAAGAAGATGCACCACAACTAATGACTTTATCTATCATATTAACCAATGGAGAAATTACGAAGACAAAGACTGCTACAATCGCCACTGCGAGCCAGATATCATGTTTGAACATCTCTCTTTAACCTCTTATTTTTAGCCAAAATGGGCGTCCATAGTTGACCAATTGCTCAACGAATAGTTTTCAGAACAATCCTGCTCATAACCAACATTATACAAATAAATTTTAGCAGGATAAAACTAAGGTTCTGGAGTTGGGTTGCCAAATTCTGTCCGAACGGAGCCATACTGTAATAACGAAAATCCACCACTTATAGAAGCGGCGATAGCAGGTATTGCTGAAGGAGGCGAGACAATGGTTGCAACCGCAACACCCATGAGGAAACTTTCAACGCTACCACCACTAACGCCATCAATAGAATTACTGAACCTCAATCTTGCAGTAAACGGCGTTAATAGATTTGGGTTTGCTCCAAGTTCAGCTTTTGTGTATGCTCTGAATTTACCTCCTGATAGTGGAAACGATATGCTGGGAGCGTAACTGCTACCAGGACTACTAGCTGTCAGTCCCATGCCTAGAGTACCCACAGTCCACTTCGCAGACGTTCTGTGCCAACGACCTAAACCAAATAGGCCCAGAAATAGCGAAGCTGTCACCTGGCGCAAAGTAGCAATTAAAATCTTTGCTCCATAAGGCTTACAGCCATTTTGTCACATCACCGAGCGTGCGATCGCCCCCACTCCAACAAACTGAAACTCAGTTACCCACGGCAGAGTACAGTCAATACTCTGCCACAGCCAACCCGCAGGCTCAAAAAATATATGATTCGTACAGCCTAAATCTAGTCGAACGCTCGCTCTTCTTACTCGGCTGAAGTTAAAAACTTTAAAGCTTTTTGTGCCACTTCTTGAGCCCTGAAAGAAGTCACCTTTTGATATCTTAATGTAGTCTGAATGTTTTCATGCCCCATCAAAGCTCGCAGCTCTTCAACAGACATCAAGCCAACTCTTTCCGTAGCAAAAGTATGCCTCAAGTCGTGAAGGCGGGCACCTTTTAAGAGGAGACTATTTTCGATCGCCTCGCACCAATTAGTATAAATTCGGCGGTAAGACAAGCGCGTCACCTCCCGAGTAAAAGGGTTTTGTGCAGTAAATAATGCAGCAGAACTTGCATGTCGGTAATACCTAACATACTTATCCAAAACAAGCGCCGCATCCTCACTATAAAAGCACCACCGCCGTTTGTTCCCCTTACCGACCACCTGAAATTTACGCTCGACAGTATCTACTTGTTCTAAATCCATCGCCAAAAGTTCGCCAATTCTCGCCCCGGTGCGGTGCAACAACCGGACAACAGCATGCAGGCGCGCATCTTTACAGACAAGCCCGTACAACTCTCCAAGCTGCTCTTCATTCAAATAGCGTACCACTTCATCAGTACCGTGTTCTCCTTTCTCCAAGTTAGGCTTGCGGCGTTTTTTGCCAGCAATTGGATTGCGTTTGAGATAGCCAGCAGCCACCGCATAATTGAACAGCGCTTGGATAATTGCTTGATGTCGGTGGTGGGTAGCAATCGATAAATTTTCTAAGCCTTCCAAATAATCTGATATAACCTGGTGGCTAATAATTTCCACTGGCAAACGACCGCATTCAACAAGCAACGGCAGTAACGCTACCTCATAGGAGCGCCGCGTACTTTGAGCCAAACCGGGACGTTCTAAAAACTCTGCAGCTAATCGAGCCAAAGTAACAGCCAAAAAACAAACTTTCCTGAAATCACACTTCAACTAATGCCTTTCTCTCTTACGCACTTTACTTCAGGAAAAATTGACAGTTTTCTATGTATACTTTTGACCAGCAAACCGTTCCCCAACCCCAAGAATCGCTCCACAGCTACATCAAAAGACTGCGAAACCATTTCTCTCTGGAGCCAGCAGCAGCTAGCGACAGCAGCAGGCATACACCTCCAAAGTCTGGGAAAACTAGAGCGAGGTAAAACAACCCGACTCAATGAAAAAACCAAGAAGGGTTTAGCAGTTGCCCTGAATATCCCTGAAGAATACCTGGATGCAGTTGTTTCAGGACGAACTGTAGAAGGCTTGCAGCAGAAACGATATTGTCCCTGCTGCTTTCGGGCAAATGCGAACCCAGAACCAGCATGGACGCTGCCCAGGGCTAAATATTGTTTGCTCTGCGGCACCCAACTTCTGAGCAATTGCATTAGCTGTTTTGAACCGATCGCATCATTTAAACATAAATTTTGCCCCCACTGCGGCACTCCTTACTCCCAGTCGGGTCAAAAACGCTCTGCTGGTTAAGTTTTGTTGTAAAACTAGAATTCTATCGGTTTGGGGAGGAATCTGCGTGAAACGCCATTGGGAACCAGAAGAATTAATCGAACATTTTACCCTGCTTGAGGGAGAAAGGACGCTGCTGGTAAATAAAACTGGAGCCACTCGCCTCGGTTTCGCCGTTTTGCTGAAATGTTTTGGTAAAGATGCTCGGTTTCCAGTTAAAAAGCAAGACATTCCCAAATCAGTTGTCTCGTACATTGCTCTTCAAGTAGAAGTATTGCCCGCTCAATGGCAATTTTACAAGTGGAGCGGGCGTACAATGGAATATCACCGAGCGCAGATTCGTGCCTATTTCGGATTTCGAGAACCTACAGTTGCCGACGGGCAAGCTTTGAGTGAATGGTTGGTCGAACAAGTGCTGGTCCGCGACCTCAACGAACAGCATTTAACGGAAATTGCCTATCGACGACTGCGAGAATTAAAAATTGAACCGCCTACCAGCAGGCGAATTAGCAGATTAATTAAGTCGGCAATTCATACAAGCGAACAAAACTTTTGTGCTGCCATAGCAGCTCAAATTTCACCAGAAAGCGCAGCTAAAATTGATGCGATTTTAAATTGCGATCGAGGATTGGAATCGCCTACTCCTGAATCTGGGGTTAGCGATTTCAACAACCTGAAATCCGACCCGGGTCGCGTGGGTCTTGATAGCTTGCTCAAAGAAATTGACAAATTGCAAGCTATCAGACAATTAGAATTACCAGAAAACTTATTCGCTAATGTTGCTCCGAAGATTTTACATCATTACCGGCAGCGCGCTTCGGCCGAACCGCCCAGGGAGTTGCGCCGCCATCCAGAACCCATACGTTACGCGCTAGTTGCAGCTTTCTGCTGGCAAAGAAGTCAAGAGATTACAGATAATTTAGTCGAATTATTAATTCAAATTGTTCACAGGATTGGCATCCGCGCCGAACGCAAGGTAGATAAGGAGTTAATTGCCGATTTCAAGCGAGTCAGCGGCAAGAATCACATTTTATTTCGCATGGCAACTGCTTCTTTAGAGCAGCCAGAGTCAGCGGTCAAAGATGCTATTTATCCCGTAGTTAGCCCATCTACTTTAAGCAATTTAGTAAAAGAATTTAAGTCGAGCGGTCCTACCTATCGAGAGCGGGTTTACACCGTAATGCGAGCTTCTTACCTGCACCATTATCGCCGAATGGTGCCACAAATCCTCTCTTGTTTGGAATTTCGCTCGAATAACGAACTTTACCAACCCGCAATCGAGGCGCTAAAGTTGATCGAGAAGTATACGGGCAGTTCCCAACATTATTATGCGCCAGAAGATGAAGTGTGCGTCGATGGGGTGCTGAAAAATAGTTGGCGGGACATTGTAGTGGAAGTGGATGAAGAGGGTTGTGAAAAAATCAACCGCGTCAATTATGAAATTAGCGTTCTGCAAACGTTAAGGGAGCAACTGCGTTCTAAAGAAATTTGGGTTGTTGGTGCCAAACGTTATGGCAATCCAGAAGAAGACCTACCCAAGGATTTTGAGGCGCAACGACAGGTTTATTATCAAGCTCTAGGTCAGCCAACTGATGTGTCAGATTTTATTAGTAACTTGCAGCAAAAAATGGCAGCAGCTTTAGAGCAATTAGATGCTCAATTGCCCAAAAATCCCCGCGTAAAAATCCTCACAAGGGATAATGGATGGATTTCAGTTTCTCCTTCCGAATCCCAGCCGGAACCGTTAAACTTGCAGCGCCTCAAGATAGAATTGAGTTCGCGCTGGCCGATGACCAGTTTATTGGACGTTTTGAAAGAAACCGATTTGCGAGTGGGATTTACGGAACAGTTTCACAGCGTAGCATCTCGCGAGACTTTGGATAAGAAAATTTTGCAAAGACGGCTATTGCTCTGTTTGTTCGGATTGGGAACTAATACAGGCGTGAAGCGGATTAGTAGTGGAGGAACTGGGGAGAATTACCCCGATTTGCTTTATGTCAAACGGCGTTACATTCACAAAGAAAACTTGAGAAATGCTATTGCACAGGTAGTTAATGCAATTTTTCAGGTAAGGATGCCGCATATTTGGGGTGAAGGAACGACTGCTTGTGCTTCTGATTCTAAAAAATTCGGTTCTTGGGATCAGAATTTGATGACTGAGTGGCACATCCGCTATGGGGGACGCGGGGTGATGATTTACTGGCACGTTGAGAAGAAGTCTGTTTGTATCTATTCTCAGTTGAAGACTTGTTCTTCTTCCGAGGTGGCGGCTATGATTGAGGGTTTGTTGCGCCACTTTACGGATATGAAGGTGGAAAAGAATTATGTTGATACTCACGGACAAAGTGAGGTGGCTTTTGCTTTCTGTCACTTATTGGGGTTTCAGTTGTTGCCTCGTTTTAAAAGAATTCACGTAACTGCTCACCGCAACTGCGTTGCAGTATCGCAAATGGAGCCACAAATGGTGATGGAAAAATTTGCGCGTTTTGTAGAAACGGGAAATTTCCCAAGCTCAAAATGCAGGCTGCCACTGAAAATAGCTACCGTCACAAGCCCACAATTAAGTTCAACTGAACTGTAAACCCGGAGGACTACGACCTGCTAAACAAAGTAACTGATAAAGTTGCGCGATCGCTTCATGTCCTTGCAACCGAACTGTTTCGAGAAAGCTGAACATTTGAGCCACCAGTTGAGCGCCCCAATCGCTGCGCGCCCCGCCAGTTACTTTCCGATGTACAACTACTGGACGTAAAGCTCTTTCGGCATCATTGTTATCAGGTTTCACTTGTGGATAATCTAAAAAGGTGAACCACTCTGTCCAATGACGTTGCATTCGGTTGGTTAATCGTTGGGCATCGGCAGGCCATCCCGTAACTGGTGGATTGTGCAAAACTGCTTGCAGTTGAGCTTCAATTACCGAACGATTGCCAGCGAGTTGAAGGCAACTCAATTTCCCAGCATGATAGTCCCTGTGCAAAGTTCTGGCAGTGGTTAAAATCTCACCCACGCCTTGGGCAAACAAACGATTAGCTTCAAATCGACTGAGCTTGAGTGCTTCTAAATCTCGTTCCAGATGTGTTAAACATTTCTGTTTCGCCGCTGCTGATTGTCGGTTGTAAGCACTGAAACAATCGCTGCTGAGAATGCCTTCAAAGTTTTGTCCCAATAACTGCTGAAGTTCGGCACTACTCCGAGTCGGAGCTAATAATAGTACACAAACTCGATCGCTGGTGGCTACCCACAACCAATACTTGATGCCATCAATACAGTAAGTTGTTTCATCTACGCAGCGCACTCCCGGCTGTTGCACGTAGGTGAGCCATTGTTGATAAATTGGCTGCAAACTTTGCTGAAAGTAGCGCTGCATTTTGGCTAAACTTCCTTGAGAGATGGGTACTCCTAAGACGTGTTCCACAAAATATTCTTGTTTTCTCCAGGGTAAGTTACCACCATATCCCAGCCAACCCACCACGCTACATAACCTGCTACCATAGCTAAACCCTTCGATGACGGAGGGTGGTAGTTGAGAGTATCCCGACCAGCCACAATCAACACACTGACATAATGGGCGACGGTATTCTCTGATTTCTACTGGTTGCTCTACCAATTCGGCTACTTGTTGCACTTTGGTTGGTGTTGTTGTGATCGCCTCAACTCCTGCCTGACAAACTGGACATCGCTCGGGTTGTAACTCAATGATGTGGTCGGGTTCGCCAAATCCATTTCGTGTCTTGCCCGGATGGTCGTATTTTGGACCGCGTTTTTTTCCTTTTTTTCGCTTGCTTTTGTCGCTAGGTTTTTTAATTTGGTCGGCTGATGGAGGGATAGAACTGTTTGATGAGGAGCGGTTTTTCAGCTTGGATAATGCTTCTTTTAACTGTTCGATTTCCTGTTGTTGTTCTTCGATAAGCTGCTGTTTTTCTGCCAGTTTTCGCTGTTGCTGTTTGAGTTGCTGTTGTTGCTTGAGCAGCCATTCTCCTAATGACAGCATTGTCTGTGCCATCTGCTCTACTGCGATGGCTATCTCTGGTGGTTCGCTGGTCAGTGCTGGTGTTTTAAGCATGAAAGCTACTATACTCTATTTTCGTCGGCTTTGGCTCAACCCCTTACTACACTTGCAACAGATGCAACAGAGGCCAGCTCGATTGCCATCATTAGCAATACCGCAACGCAGTTGCGGTGAGCAGTTACGAATTCACAAGCAAAAATTGTATCGGGATGCTGCGGGTCAAAGTAATACTTATCCTAATTTGCTACCCGTGCTGACAAGACCAATAAATTGGGATTTAATTCGCAATCAGTACGACCAAATGGTTAAGTATGCTACAGCTTTGAGGTTGGGTACGGCGGAGACAGAGGTTATTTTAAAACGATTCAGTCGCTCTAATTTGGTGCATCCTACTTATCAAGCTCTGGCTGAGTTGGGTAAAGTTGTGAAGACGATTTTTCTGTGTGAATACCTTCAGAAGGAGGAGTTGCGTCAGGAAATTCATGAAGGGTTGAATGTGGTTGAACGGTGGAATAGTGCTAATAGTTTTATTTTTTATGGCAAGAGTAGTGAAATTGCGACGAATCGATTGGAAGACCAGGAGATAGCGGTGCTGTCGCTGCATTTGTTGCAAGTCAGTTTAGTTTATATCAATACTTTGATGATGCAGCGGATTTTATCGGAGAAAGAGTGGTTGAAGCTGATGCAAAAAGATGACTTGCGGGCGCTGACGCCGCTAGCTTGGGGACATATTAATCCTTATGGAACTTTCCGGTTGGATTTGGACGAGCGATTGTTGATAGATGGCGCGGCTTCTTGATGCGGGACGGTGTTAGGCGCTCAAACCCTTATCTAGCAAGGGTTTTACTTGCTACTTTGCGCCAGGTGACAGCTTCGCTATTTCTGGGCCTAGCTGAATTAATAGTCATTCCCGGAGGAGATTGCAGTAACTGGTACTGCGAGATAGTACCGTCGGCATCAGTTGCTTGTACCTGATATGTATAAGGGCGTCCTGGCGATGCTGTAAATACAGGTGTGGAAGTAATTGCTGGGGGAAGGTTGATAGCAGTTTGAGAAATGGTTAGCGCGTATTGCTGTGAAGCTGTAGCCCCGCTTGAGTCAGAAACCAACACCCCCACGTTCTGCACGCCCACCTGTGATAAAGAAGGAGTCCACTGAATCAACCCGGTTTTAGGGTTAATTGTCATTCCGTTTGGTGGCGAAACCAAAGAGAAAGTTAGGGGGTCGTTTTCGGCATCTCGTGCCACTATCTGGTACTTGTATGCTTTGTCAGCAGCAGCTAGGGTTGGGGGACTGGAAATAATACCCGGAGGGGCGTTAACTCCCCGCACGTTGAGGGTGAAGGCTTGACCGACATAAGCCCCCGATGAATCCATGACCCGCACGGCTACTTCTTCCTAGTCCTGTTGTAGCTCCTGAAAGTGTTCCAATAAGAGTTCCTAATATTAATACCCAACATTCCGAGTAACACCACCCTCATTATTGGTTTAACTCCCAAAACAGTCGCATTATTAGCATTAATATACTGCTTGGCAACAACACTATTCTTGTCATATTAATCAGAATTATGTTTTTTCTGAAGGCTATCAATCCATAAGTCAACTCTTTCTATTCCTGTCTTAACAAATTCACTTGCGATAGCTGCATCGATTTCTTCCTCCACTTCTGCAAAATCTTCTTCAACAAAATATCTGTCAATTCCCCACCATTTATCAAAAATTTCCAAAGAAACGTGATTGTCTTCAAAAAATATTTGATATAAATTAGCGCCTAAATAGAGAGACTTAATATTAGCTAAAAATAATAATTTTATTTCAGCTATATCTCCTTCAGATTCGATAGGACTTACTCGATTGTGTTCCCATAATTGAATTTGAGATATACTTTCTAGTAAGTCAGGCTCAAGGTCTAACATCGTTAATTTATTTTTAAAAGCCTCGCTTGGTTTAATTACATAGTATCCACACGTCATGAACATTTTGTTTCTCCTCACTGATTTTACTATTAACTAATGCCAGATTTCTCGATAAGTTTGGCTTGCACCAAATCGCTAGAGAAATACCCACTAGGGTCAGTATTGTTGCTGGCAATTAAATTAATTTGATCGGACGATAGCCCATTTTTGTTATGAGCGATCGACCAACAGTTTCTGAGAAAGTTTTAGCGATCGCATGAGGAGCCTACAACTTCCTAAGACAAGAGTAAAAAATCCAGTGTGTCAGCTAAAGCGATAAGTTTTCTAACTGAGTAATAACCTGTTCGGCATGATAGCGCTCAGTAAAAAACTTTGGTGCGACTTTGGTTAGACTATTACAAATAATAGAAGAGTCTTCTGCAATAATTAGAGGAGTTTTGCGGTCTGCCAAATCTCCCAAAATATTAAGAATAACTTCAACTAAATGTTCATCAGCATTTTCTAGTAATTCTAGCAATGGATATAAAGCATTTTGCTTACCTAATCGGTACTGTGCAGCTAAAATTTCAGCTTTTGTGTCTAGAGACTCCTCTGATTCAAAATAGTTTTGAAGTTTCGGAATAATCTTCGGTGTTCCTAAGATGCCAAGAGTGCAAGCTGCATAAGCTCTGACTGGCTCAATGGGATCGCTTAAAGCTTGCTCAAGTCCTTCTAAAATTTTTAAATCTCCTACCTCAGCTAAATCGGCAAGTGCTTCTGCTGCTGATACTCTAACGAGCCACTCTGGGTCTTTAGTAAGCGCAGACAAAACTTCTTCAATTGCTGGTTTATATTGCAATCTAGCGAGCCCATCTAACGCATCAGCCCGAACGCGCTCTTCTGAATCAGCAAGCATCCTCACAAGTACAGGACCAACAGTCTCCTTTTTTTCTTCGCCCAGCCATCCTAATGCTTCTACTGCAAGTCCTCGGATATTTTCTTCTGGCGAAGTGAGCAACTCAATCAAAATCGGAACAGCTTTATGCACTTTTAAATCTTGGAGCTTCATAATTGCTAATGTTTGTTTACAAGAATCGCCAGAACGACAGTCTTCTAACAATTCTCTTACAAGAAGATCGTCCATAAAAAACCTCTCAATTAACTTCCTGAATTGATGATATAGTAATCCTAAATGATTTGCAAGATCATAGGCGAGCAAGATGCTCACACTACAATGATTCTGGTCTCGATCGATTTTGCGACTGATTTAGGACTGCTATAGATTATCAATATTCGTTTCTTTTGCTCTTGTTTCTGTTTTTAATGGCTTTTTGTGTTTTCTCAATGCGTTTAATTTTTGCATTATCTTTGTTTTTCTTGGCTTCCCTCATTAACTCAGTAAGCGCTTCCTCCATTGTTTGAATTATTTTTCCATTAGAACCCGTTTCGCCTATCAGTCCTCTAGCCTCCTCTAAAATTCCTGTGTCGCCCTGATTACCTTGATGACCCCGTTGTGAGGCAAAGTAAGGAACATATAAGTCCAGAAAATTATTGATTGATTCTTCTGTTGCCAGCTTAATTGTGGGTGCGGCCCAATAAATCGCAACTAGAGCACTGATAGCTGCTATCAGCGAGGTAAGGTCACCTATCGTCGTCGTAGATAATCCAGACGGATCGATGTAATTAACTGGATTGGCATGAGCGTAAAGATACTTATGCAGTGACATCGGATCTTCCAAGGTGCCCTCATAAGTATCCCGCCGAGTAAATCTTCCAGTCTCAGTA
Organism: Oscillatoria nigro-viridis PCC 7112; assembly: GCF_000317475.1. Classification (NCBI taxonomy): domain Bacteria; kingdom Bacillati; phylum Cyanobacteriota; class Cyanophyceae; order Oscillatoriales; family Oscillatoriaceae; genus Phormidium; species Phormidium nigroviride. Next base: position 44,557 of record NC_019731.1, on the reverse strand, counting down.
TCGTAATACCGCTGTCTGAGATAATAATCCCCTAAATTCGGATCGAACTGCTCTCCAGCAAAGCGGTAATTATTAGCAGTAGCGCCAGCAGATGCAATTAAATTGCCAAACGCATCATAACTGTAAGTATCAGTGACAACCCCACTAGCATCAGTCAACCCCCTCGTACTGCCCAACCCATCAACCAAATAATACGAATCAACATTCCCCCGTTCTTGAGAAATCAAATCTAACCCGTGCACGTAACTAGCGATCGCACTATCATTAACCAACTCCTCCAACACTTGAGCATAAGGCAAATTCTTATCAACCAAAAACTCAGTAGTCACCCCATTAACAGTCTTGCTTGCCCTCACCCCATCCGCATCGTAAGCATAGCTAATACTCTCACCCGTCGGAGTTTGAACGCCAACCAAACGTTTTTCCTGATTCCAAGTATAAACCGTCTCTTGAGTACCGTTCTCAATCTTGCGAGTAGTATTCCCATTCGCATCGTAACGATACTCAGTCGCCTTCACTAAAACGCCATTCTGCCGCAATTCCTCCCTCAACAACCTATCATTATCATCATAACTATAAGTCGTCACCCCACCAACAGAATCAGTCTTCGTCAGCCGATTTCCCACGGCATCGTAGCCATAACTAATCGTGCGGTTCCCATTAACCGGATCGGTAATTGTTTCCTTTGTCAAACGGTACAAATCGTCATACTCGTACTCAACCTTGCGCCCGTTTTGTTCGGTAACAACCTTGCGGTGGCCGACCGGATCTAAGGAATGAAAAATTAATAACTTGATTGCTTAGTGATTTGAGGTACGGCTCGATAGTTCCATTTTGGTAAATATTCATCAAAAACAATTTTCAGATTTTTCTTGAAATCATCACTCACCTTTCGACCAATTTCATAGATTTTATCGACCACATTTACAACTACACATAGACCCTGATTAGTGTGAGTTTTTTCCATGAGATTTTTGACTAAATTTAGGCTTGTAAAAATCACTCCTTGACAAGCTCTGGTAATATGAGGAAAGAGTCGATGTTCAATGGGATTATACTTAGATGTATAGGGAGGATAATGAGCAATTCTGATCTCAATTCCAATTTCATCGACTAATTTTTGTAAATCTTGTTTAAAAATATAATGATTAGCATTATTGCTGCCGCCGCCATCACACTTAGCTAAAATCGAATTGGCATTAGGATAAGCAGCTTTTCCATAATTATTCCACCAGTTTTTAATAGACTCACAAGCAAATTCACTGGTATCTTTACTGTTCCCTAATGTTACATACCCTCTATTTTTTTGGCAATCGTAAATTCCATGTGGAATCACTTTCCCGCAACCTAAACTCCAAAAATCATGATCCAAAGTAATAAGAGGTTCGGTTGTATAAATTGGAGTTTAGACTAAGCAGGTCAAAAAGTACGATCGCTGTGAGACTAGCGAACAGTTCTCAAGAACGGCAACGGTTGCTGGCGCTCAGCTATCAGGTTCAACAATAAGATAGATGCCAGCGACCGTTGACGTTCTCGGAGACTTGCAATTTGAAAAAAAACTGCCTGCGATAGTTTCAACAGACAGCATCAGGGTAGAAGATTGAGTATTCAGCTAAAAATCTCAAATCTACCTGCCATGAAGTTAGAACAATTACAGGAATTTCGTCAACTAGCTTATGAATGCCTCGGCCAGGCAAAAGATGCCACCTTTGAGCTGGCAGATGCAGCGATGACGACCCGCCACGTCTCATGTTTAGGAGATTTTGCCCTCAGTCCTTTATTTCGACGTGAATGGTCAAGCGTCTACGAAGCCCTGCAAGATTGCAGCCCAGACCGAGAAAAGTTGATGCAACTGTATAGTCATTTCAAATAAGTATGAGACACTCTTTCTGCACAATAAGCACGAATAACTTCATCAAGAGATGTGCCAGGAGACGCATACATTTTAGCTCTCTTTAATGCACTAAAATCATGCTCAATATCATTTAAGTCAGGAGAGTATTTTGGTAAAAAAAGTATCTGATGGCCTGCTTCCTCCACCAGGAGCCTAATTGCTGTCTTACGATGAATCGGTGCATTATCCATGATTAATATTGATGGTATTGTTAAAGATGGCAATAAATATAAAGCTAACCACCCTTCAAAACTTTCTGCATTCAAGCTCCCTGTAAAGACCATAGGTGCAATCAAGTCCTTGTTGCCTTTTCTTCTTCCTGCTACTAAATTTTCTCTTTTTCCGCGTTTTCCTTGTCTCTCCCCATATACTTTTCTCCCTTTTTTTGACCACGCATAAACACAAGCATGAAACTCTTCAAACCCTGACTCATCAATAAATACAAGGCTTTTACTCCCATGAACTTTAATTAAAGTTCTCAGTGTTTGGTAGTATTGTATTCTTTCTTCTCTATTCCTTTCTCTATAACGAAATTCTTTTTTTTTATCGTAATTTTCATTTTCTTTAAGGCATAGCATATGGCACTCGCTCTCACCCCGAATTTCCTTGCTCTTTCTATTAATCTTGCTTCGGGATTTTCTTCTACATCTTTTCTGAGCATTTCCCAGTCTATCTTTCGCTCACGGTGTTCTACCTTAGTGGCTCGAAGGTCTTCCCTCCCTAGCCATCTGTATATTGTTGCTCTTCCTACTTTAAACAGGGCGGCGGCTTTGGTTATACCCCCTCCATTTTCCACATAATCCACTACTCTTTTTCTTAAATCTAGACTGTATGCCATTTTTCGGCTCCGAGTTAACAATTTTTCTTGATTTTACATCATCTTGCATTTGTCTCACATTTATTTGAAATGACTATACATCCAACAGATGTCACAAGTAGAACGTCCAGTATTGGCGATCGATCATACAGCGTGGTTAAGACCCCATGCACGTACCCTCAAAGAACGCACCTATGAACATCAACCCACGGCCTTACCTCACGGCATACCTGTCGGCATCGGTCAAGGATATAGTACGATTGCCTGGATACCTGAAAGTAGTGGCAGTTGGGCGCTGCCCTTGAGACACGAACGTATTACGAGTTGGGACAACCCAATCGATAAAGGCGCTCAACAATTGGCGCAACTGTGCCAATATCTTCAGAATAGACCGATTGTTTTATTTGACAGTGAGTATGGGTGTGCGCCTCTAGTTAAAGCAACCGCAGCCATCGCCGCCGATCAAGTGATGCGTATTCGTTCTAATCGTTGTTTGTGGTCAGCACCTCTATCTTATAGTGGTAAAGGAAGACCAAGAATTCATGGGAACCAGTTTAAACTTAACGACCCTCAAAGCTGGTGGGAACCAGAACAAACTCTGGAATGTGTTGAGCCAAAACTCGGAAAAATTCGGTTAAGAAAATGGGATGACTTGCACTTTCGAGGCAGTCCCAAACATCCAATGACTCTAATTTTAGTCGAACGTTTAGAAACTGTAACGGGTCGATTAAATAGTCAACCTTTATGGTTAGTGTGGGTTGGTATCCAAATGCCATCTCTGGCTGAAATTTGGCAACTATATCTGCGTCGTTTTACCATCGAGCATTGGTATCGGTTAGTTAAACAAACCTTACATTGGACTGTGCCGAAGTTGAGTACCCCAGAACAGTGCGAACGATGGAGTGATTTGATGCCTTTACTAACCTGGCAATTATGGTTAGCTAAAGATGTCGTCAGAGAAATTCGTTTGCCCACAGCAATTGGCTCTGCCGGAATTGACCCCTGGAAGGGTTGCACAATCAATGCTTCCACTTTTAATTAAGATTGGGACTCCCACTGTTGCTCCCAAACGTCGAGGAAACTCGGATGGATGGCAAACGGGAAAACCTCGCACCCGAAGATGCCGATATCCTGTGGTCAAAAAGGGTAAAGGTCGGTTCCAAAAATCCACAAAATTCGTAAGTTAACCTTGAGAACCTCTCGCTAATTAACCATTTTTTCCACTCAGCTCATGCTGAGTCAATTTGTGCTTAGTCTAAACTCCAATGGAAACAAATTTGGTAAAATGGAGGTAACATTTTCTATAGATGGGGTTGTTTAACGATATTGACCCCATCTTTTTTTACCATAAATCGGTCAAACCTTTGTTAGCTATGGGTTTTAACGGGGTTGTCACCCCGTCAGAGAAGTTACTTTAATCTCGTCGCATATAATTTAAGTTCGATCGATCGCTCTCATTCTCGCGTCGCAGCTCTTCTTCCTCCTTAAGTATTTCAGAGTCATACCAACCCTTACCCTCGATATAAGTTTCGTAAGCCAAAAGAAACATTCTACGATCTTCAGCAGCAGCACTAATTACAGACCAATTATTCCTATTAAAATTCATCGAATAAAGCTGCTTGAGGTCGATTTCCCACGCGGGAATAGGCAGAGGCGGCCTATAAGAGGGAGGTTGCAGTAGCCACTCTTTCCTTGTAGCAAAAAGCTCTCTGCCCTTCTCGCCCAGACGGTTTTGATGAAGGGATGCTAGATCGAGTGCTTGCATAGCTTCATCGAACCGTTCAAAGGCTCGCAGCACAACCGCAAGTTGATAGAGCATTACTGGGTCAGTCGGATCGTACTTGAGGGCTTCTTGATAAATTGGTAGAACAAGGTGATAGCGTCCTTCCTTAAACCAGAAATGATTGGCTTTCTCAAATAGCTGTCTGGCGGACGGTCGCATATTGTTTAACATTGCTCGATCTCTGTGATTATTAAGTCGCGCATTTTCCCCTTCCCAAGTCTTTTGAGACTCAGAAAAGGGCAGGCTCCGATCGTAGGCAATTGCCGCCAAAAGAAACATTCTCCTCTCACTAGCAGCAATAGCAATTTCTAGCCACTCATTACAATGGAAACTCTCTGAGAGAAATTGTTTCAGGTCGATTTCTATTGCTGGTATGGGCAAAGGCGGTATGTTATAAAGATGTTTCAGCAACCATTTTTTTCTTCTATCAAACTGTTTTCTGCCTATTTTGTTTAGAAGGATTTGGTGAAGGGATGCCACATCAAGTGCAAGAGCTGCCTCATCGAACCGTTCAAACGCCCGCAGGACGACAGCAAGTTGATAGAGCATCACCGGGTCAGTGGAGTCGTACTTGAGGGCCTCCAGATAAAGCGGTAGCACTTGGCAATAGCATCCTTCTTCAAACCAGAAATGATTGCCTTGCTCAAACAGCCGTCTGGCTTCCACTGGGTTGACTGCTTTTACGTCCAGTAGCGGGAAGGAAAATTCAGTCATGGTAATAGGATTGGCTTGGGGTTGAAACGTTTTATGGGAGGTTTTGATGGTAGTTGATTAGGTAGGTATCCAATATTGGTTGAACCATCTCTCTAACACCGCGATTAATCGTTGATTTAGCTGAATTTAATAATTCATCCAGCCTATCAGCTTGGTTTTGATTGGGTTTCAATAAGCCATCTGAAGTTTCTTCAAGCTGTGCTGCAAGTGTTCTTAATTCAGCAGCTATTTGCTCAGGTGTTTTATTCACCTCGCCTCCTACTCCCGGTAGAAGACTATCGATAATGTCTGCAACGTTATTGAGCATTGCTTCAGCATCATATGTTCTAAGGATTCGAGTAGGTACATCTTGAGTAGTCAAAGCAGATAGAATCGCTTCCATGACAGCAACTTGCTGGTTAACTTGTGCTTGTAGGGTGCTGAAAACAGGTGTGATAGCCTCCATCGCTTCCATGTTACCAAGAGCCATGAAATAGTTAAATGCGCGTTTTGCCGCCTTGAGATATTTGCCATCGGGCTTATAGCCTGATTGCGGGTTTTCTTTGTTATTGAGTACCAGATCGAGTACCTCTTTACGCATTGTACTGGCATACCAACCCAGTTTTTCCTTTGGAAATGTTTCGGGCTGTTTAAGGATAAAGGCAGTCTGAAACTCCGCTCCCCCCGGTCGAGTTTCCAAAGGAAGATTTGTAATGCTTGTATCTTCTTCGATTAGGTAAAATTCTGCATCCTCAGAGAAAGGCTGGGTAGAGAAAAGCATCTCTCCCGTCGTTGCGTGTTTAGCGGAGATGCCTAAAACCTTAGTAATGCCGATAAAACGGTCTCCATCGACCTTCGCCCGCCAGAAGGTATTGATAAAATCCCGATCGGTTCCATTTAATCCTTGTAACGCCTCCGAAATTGTACTGCGATTATTTACAAGTTCGCTGAGACTCTTATATACTAAGCGATCTCCTTCGGAATTTCTGATTATAATCTTGTCAAATTCAACTCTTGGGTTTGTTTGATTGCGTGTTACAAACTCAATAAGAGTATCGACAATAGCCTTCGCTGCATTTTGAGCATTGGGAGCGGATACGTCAAACGTTTCCACATAATCGATATCGCCTGGGTAAGGTTGAACAAGCCCTTGAGCGGTAGTTCCGCCAAAACCCAACATGGTCTTGAGCTTAGTACCTGCCGGTAAATTTACTCGTTGGGAAGCAAGCTCTCTACCAATATCGAATACAGCTCGTTTTTCGAGCGGTGCGATATTCCATGCAACAGAGCTACTACCATAAAAAGTTTGAAAAAGATTTTCGTAGTTGATTTCAAAGATTAATCTGCCTCCCTCCAGCTCAACGGGACTAACATTCACTTCATCTCCATATTTATCTCTTTGAACCTCAACTGAGATTTTTCTTAACAGTCCATCCCGTTGTCTAATAGGTCTTTCAAGAAGTTTGTCCACGTCGTTGGGATTGTCTGCTGTATCGCGCATTTCGACCAGCTCTGCGAGCCTCTGGCTTAGCTCCTGCAACCTTTCCTTCTCATCTTCTTGGATACTCAAGCTTGCTGCCATTCCCCAAGGGCTTCCAGCCGTTGCGATCGGACTGTGCTTGCTATCAAACACACCGTATAAAAACTGGTTGGCAGGCCAATTCCCCGTAACAATCCCATAGTCAGCAGCGATACTAATTGCTGGGTTAATATCGTCAATTGGAACGCTCTGGAAGTTACTAAAGCTGACCGGACGGCTCGCAGCAGGATTGGAGTTGAAGTAAGGCGATTTGACACCTCTGTCGAGGTTGTCGATTCTAAAATCTCCTGGATTTTCCAAAGTTCTGATAATTTCCTCGACATCAAAGACATACACGCCCCCGCCGCCGCTCTCGCTGGGATAGGAAGCATAGAGGTATTTGTTATCGTTAGAAAGTACCAAATCAGTGGTTGCCCCTTTTGGTATCGGTCGAGTTGCCGCCACCAGTTTCGGAGTGGGTCCAAACGGGTCTTTAATGATGCCGATATTGCTTCCTGCTTGCACCCCGTCTATGCTTTCTACTCCGGTTTGCAAACTGTCGTTTTTCGCGGCCACAAACGCATAGGACCCATCGCGCATCACCGTGACAGCCACCGCCCGATTGACATCAAAGTAATCTAGGGAACCGCCCATTAGGGGGTCACCCAAACTTAGCGCCACATAATCGTTGGCAGTAGCGACAAAGCTAGTGGGATCGTCGTTGGTAATTGTTAATACGCCAAAGCCCTTACTATCATTACCGGTGTTAGTAAACGTCATCCGATTCGGATAGACGGTAGCAGCCATTCCCTGCACCCCAGCAAAAGTATTTACCACACCAATCTCCTGATGCCACTTGCGGGGGTTCTGGCTTGGATCGAGGGGTTGGTCTTCAGGATCGATATTCACCGCGAAAATCTGGTTAGTTAGGGGGCTTGGTGCAGCGGCGAAGAGCTTGCGTCCGTCACTGCTAATAGCTATTTCATTCAACCCACCCGTTACTGAGCTTAGGGAGATAGTCTGGATGACCTGATGGTATTCTTCGGAGAAGGGGTCGATGTCCAGGACATAAATGTTTCCTAGCTTCCTATCAGATATATAGGCGTATTGGTTGCGGGGGTCGATCGCAATTGACCGAGGCGTTGCACCGCTAGGCAAATCGATCGGGTTGATGCCGGGAGTATCTGGTTTGGTGTCCACCTGTTGCAAAACCATCGGATCGACCAATGCCACACGACCAGACTCCTCCAGGATTACGTAAACGCGGGTTCCGTCACTCGTCACAGCTAAGTCTCGCGGGCTGTCGCTCTTCTCATCTCCCACAGGAATGGTAGAAAGCAGTAAATTAGAACTGCTAGAAGCTGCCACAACTGACTCGGGATCGGTACCGTCTAAAACTGCGACAGCATCAGCACCTTTTAGCGCTGCAAAAACATACTCAGTTCCAGTGTCCAGCCAAATGGGATTGCTGTTGTATTCGATCTCCTCATACACTGGTTCCGTCAGGTTCTGATCGACCAGTTGATTCTGCCGTCTGGATAAGGAAATGTAAGACTCGCCCAAAACTACAGTATTAGGTACTTTAACTGCCACTTCAAACTGGTTGTCTCCCAAAGTTGCGCTAAGGTTGGGCAATACTGCCTGCTCGTAAACGCGATCGCCAACGTAGAATTTAACAACTAAGTCTTCGATCCGGCTGCCCAAAGGATCGCCCAAATTGTTCGCCAGAACGTTACTGGCTTTGAGGAAAAGAATCGGTTCGTTACCCTCAAAGGGTTGATTGTTTTCGTCTTTGAACTTCAGAGAGGCTGCTTGAAGTTTAGGTGCGGCTGCGGAATTGGAAGCTGCTGGTGTTGGTATATTTAGGGCTTGCTGAATCAGTGTCAAAAGGTTACACCAAAAGGGTTAAGAGAGGGTACAAGCGAGTTAGGTGCAAGATAAACAGGTAAAATAGCACAAAACCCTTGCATCACCATTTGCGCTTGTGTACAGAAAAGCTGAGCTTGCTCCAAGCCCCCCATCCGAGTTTGAACTGCCCTTCGGAGGAAGGTTGTCAGCAGACAACCGTTGGGTAAAAATGGCCGAACTAATTCCTTGGTCAGAATTTGAATCAGAATATGCTGAAAATTTCCCGACAGAAATGGGCGCACCAGCTAAATCCTTTCGGATGGCATTGGGGGCATTGATCATTAAAGAAAAACTCGGAATTAGCGATCGGGAAACAGTAGAACAAATTCGCGAAAACCCATATCTACAATACTTTATCGGTCAATCAACCTACAGTAATGAACTACCCTTTGACCCATCACTATTAGTTCACTTTCGGCAACGAATCAGTGCGAACTTAATTAACAAAGTGAACGAAAAAATGGTCAAGAAAATGCTTGAAACCACCTCAGTTAAAACCGAAAAAAAAAAGGATTCGGACGCAAAAAATGAGTTACCCAATCAAGGAAAATTAATCATAGATGCAACCTGTACCCCAGCCGACATTAGCTATCCGACCGACTTAGGACTATTAAATCGAGCCAGAGTTCATACCGAAAAAATCATCGACATTCTCTATAAGTCTCTCAAAGTAAAAATCAAGAACAAACCCAGAACCTACCGAAAAATAGCCAGAAAAGACTACTTAGCAGTAGCGAAACAAAAACGTCCCACCCGGAACAAAAAAAGACAAGCAATTAAGAAACAACTGCAATATATCAAAAGAAACATAGCTCATATTGAACAGCTAATCGAGTCAGGTGCTACCCTAGAAAATCTGAATAAAAAGCAATATAAAACCTTGTTAGTGGTAGCTGAAGTTTATAGGCAACAGCTCTGGTTATTTGAAAATAACAAACAGAGCATAGAGGATAGAATAGTAAGTTTAAGCCAACCCCATATCCGTCCCATTATCAGAGGAAAAGCGGGGAAACCAGTAGAGTTTGGAGCTAAAATATCAGCGAGTTGCTTTGAAGGATATGTATTTTTAGACCGGATGAGTTGGGATAACTTTAACGAATCGGGAGACTTAAAAGCCCAAATAGAAGCGTATTATGCTTTCACAGGATACTATCCAGAATCAGTCCATGCAGATCGCATTTATCGAAATCGAGAAAACCGAGCATGGTGTAAAGAAAGAGGAATTAGAATTAGTGGACCGCCTTTAGGAAGACCTCCAGCTAATGTGAGCAAAGAAACAAAAAAACAAGCCTTAGAAGATGAAAGAATTAGAAATGCGATTGAAGGAAAATTTGGGACTTGCGAAAACGAAGATTCAGCTTGAATCGGGTCATGGCAAAACTTGATAATACTTCTCAAACAGCTATTGCTATTACTTTTTTAGTAATGAACCTTTCTACCTGGTTAAGACGGGTTTTTTGTATCTTTTTCTGCCGATTTCTGAAAACAATGCCTGGTTACGGTTCAATGATTATCAAAAATTATATCTTGGTAAGTTACAAAAACAAAAAATTATGTTTCGCCGAACTTGAATCACCCATCAATTGCGATCGTGATTTTTCTTAACTTATTCAGCAAGCCCTATTTAGGTTGGCTTCCAAAGTCGCAACGCCGTTTGAGTTTCGTTGGACGCCCAACTCAGTAACTATTGGCAATCCGACTTTAGGGATCGCGATTACTTTGACTGAAGAGATGTCGTCAGAAACTGTAAACCCAAAATTGGTGACAAAGTTGCTTGAATCTATTAACTGACCGATACCCCCCAAGGGGTCAATGATGCCAAAAAATGCTAGGGGGAAATCATAGTTAATGGTTAGCTTGCCTTTAACTAATGTGGCACTGCCAGTTGGACTTGAATAGACAACCATATATTCGCCTGGCCTGACAACCCCTGGATAGGGTGGCGAAGAGGTACGAATCGTGCCGTCATCCCCAACTACACCAGATTCTTCTTGAAGCCAGATTGGTTTCCAGACACCAGTTTCATCCGGTAACGCACCCTTCCGCATGAAGTAGACCTCAGTTCCCGCAGGTAAGCCCTCTGGTGCTGGCACCGCTAATTGAACGGGCTGTTCCAGAGAGTTATCGCCAAAGTTCAAATTAAAAGCCCCGGCAAACTCAAATCCAGTCGGGACTGGCAGCGATAACTCGGAACGATTTTTTGAGGCAATGCTGACATTTGTATCGCTGTTCAAAGCGCCGGGAGGCATCATCACCATAAGTTCTCCGTCGCTTGAGAGGACGACGCCGCCAGCAGCCCCCACGGTTGCAGGCCCGCTTCGCGGCGCTTCTACTCGCACTGGAATTGTTGCTTCTGCTGCACCGTAAATCGCAGTCACCGCAGCATCGCCAACGCCGACTGCTGTAATAGTGCCGTCGGGACTGACCCTCAAGATGTTGCTGTTGTTGCTAAAATAGCGCGTACCCGTACTGGCTGCGGTTAAGTTGACCTCGCTCAACCCAGGGTTCAAGCCGAGGGAGAGTTTTCGGGTTGCACCAACAGATAGGGAGACGGCATCTGGGTATGGGTCTAGTCCGTATAGTTCGGCTAGTATCTGATGCAATTGAGCGTCTGTTGTGGGTGCTGGCATCGTCCCAATCCGAATTGGGGTGACAGCTTGCAGGTTGTTGCGACTTGCGCTCAAAATTGAAGTACCGTTGGTTAAACCTGTCACTTTCCCGGCTGCGTCTATTGGTGCTACTTCTGGATTTATTGAAGTGTAAGTTAGATAAGAATCTGGCAGCACTACACCTTTTTGGTCGGCAAAGTCTCCGAGCACAATCAATTCCGTATTTTCTCCTGCATTGAGGCTCGGATTTCGCTTCACAAAATCTAGATTCAGCAGGGGAACGTCGCTGACATTGACTGTGACTCGCGCGGGAGTTGAACTCCCAAAAGCGTCGCTGGCAAGGAAATCAAAGCTGGCAATTCCAGAGAAACCAGTTGCTGGTTTAAAGGATGCTTTGTTAGTTAAGGGATTGAAAATTACTGTGCCGTTTACTGGACCCTGGACGCTAATTGTGAGAGGGTCGCCCTCTGCATCTGTGGCAAGATTGTCTAATGAAATAGTTGTCTCTAATTCTGTATAAGTCCGAGTGCTTGTTGGTGAAACAACGGGCGGATTGTTGTCAGAATTCGGGGGATTGGCTTCGGCGAGCAATTGCTGTCCTAGAGTCGTATTGCGCCATTCTCTGTCAGGATTGATGACTGTATCTAGCAGCGGTGCGTTTCCGGTTGCGCCACTAATTTTAAAGATTAGGTCATTGTAATCTCTGTCCGAGTTAGGAGGCGACATATCTTCCAGGGCGAAGGTGTTGCCGGTGCCGGTAATGTCGGCTATTTGTAGCAGATGAGCGGTATCGTTGGGATTGGCTGTGGCGATACTGAATAAGGGACGGTGTGAGGGGAACCAATTTCCCGAATACGAGGATTGGAGGGATGATTGTATTGTAGCGTTGGGGACTAACATCACGGCAAAGGTATCTCCAGGTGTCATGTTGAAGGTTTTTATACCCTGATATTCGCCGCTGCCCCAATCCCCGTCGAACGGCATCGCACCGGTGAATTTTGCGGATTCTGTACTGTCGCTGATGACAATATGTCCGTCGGTGGAATTGCTTAAAACTCTACGGGATGCTTCGGCGATGAATTCTGGAGTTCCGGGTGTGAATGCGGACATTCCGGCTAGGCTGAAAATTCCGACTTCGCCAGTAAAGTAGCCGCCGTCAAACTGATAGTCAAATCTGACTTGTCCTTGGTTATCTACAAGGAAAGTGCCGGGGCTTGGTAAATTGGCTGTTGTTGTTATTGAGAGATTTGTTGGGGTATTGATATTGCTTTGGAAGTGGCCTGCACCCTGTGTTGAATAAGGTTGACTGTTGGCAATTTCGTCTAACAATCGAGCCGATTCTTCTGCCTCTAACGGCAGCAAACCGCTCGATATATCTGCGGGTTTGGGCGCAATTTCGGTATCAGAATATGTGGGCTGGGCGACGGTAGTTTCTGTGGGAGTTGAATTGCTATTATAAGTGTTTGAAATTGCTTCTGGTGTGGATTTAAGAGTAGAGGGTGAAACGTTTGTTTCGACTGAGGCTATCTGTGCTGTACCTGCTGCTGTTTCTGATGGAGTTGAGAAAAGTGCCGGTATGGGAGAATCGGTTTGTACGCTAGAGTTTGAGTGGGAAATTAGCGGGTCGGGAGCGAGAGAATTAACGACAATTGCCGGGGGTTTTTCATTACTGCCGGAGTCAGTGGAGCTTCTTGCATTTGCAGCAAAGCTTCGGCAACGCTTAAATTGAGTTCTCCCCGTTCCAGAGAATACACTAAATTAACCGCAGCTTTGACCGGAGCTTTCCCCACATCAAACCACGTTCCTTTTCTACTTTCATTCAGTTGAGGTGTTAAAGTATGACTGATATAACTGCCGAGCATTTGCTAAGTAGCTATGCTGCCGGAAAAAGGTATTTTAGTAGAGCTAACTTGAGCGGGATTGATTTGAGCGGAGCTAACTTACCTGGAATTGACTTCGAGTGTAGTAATTTGAGTGGTGCTAATTTGAGTGGTGCTAATTTGAGCGGGGCTAGTTTGAGAGAGAGCATCCTTCACGAAGTTAACTTGGAAAGAGCTAATTTGTCTGATGCCAAGTTGATACGTGTTGAGTCTCACAATGCCAACTGGAGGAGAGTGTATTTGGATGGTGCTAACCTGCAAAATGCTTACTTAAAATCTGTCGATTTGGAAGGCGCTACTTTCCGAGGTGCTCAACTAAATCGCATAACTTTTTCCGAGTGTAACATGAGAAATATTAATCTGGAGGGAGCGATATGGAATGATTCTAACGGTGGGGGTATATGGAATGTTGATTTGACGGGAGCCATCGGTTTCGATCCAGACGATATTGCTGGAAACAATGTCATCCTTCCTGATGGAGAGTTCCTCAAAGATGCTTGGGAATTCATTAAGCGAAACGGAAAGTTAGATCGTCCCCGACGGCTCAACCAGCCATCGGATTTTGATTAGTAGTGTGGGTTCGCGGACGCAGGCTCTTGCGGACGCACATTCCACACTACTAACAGTTTTTGTTAGGGTAATCGATCGTCCAGGAGATTAAGAGGAGAAAAATAACAGGCTAGTTTCAGTCTCACATTAGGGAGATGGATTGAGGAAAAAGTTGGTGTTGCGGTCTTCCTCAATAGCATCCTGAAGTTCTTGAGGAAGTCCGGAGAAGAAGTTATAACCCGTTAGATGCTCTACATCGCGGACTGTTACCGCGTAAGTTTCCCACACACCCGGTCTGGAAAGATCTAATGTTGTGTCATTTCCCAATATTAGTTGGTTATCTGGGAACTTTCTTGCGTCTATATTAGGCATGATGACAGCAATAGGTTGTGTATCTTCATTAAGATCCGCTATTCCCTGACCAGGGCGCAAGGGGACGACAACCTTCCAGAAAAACTCCGGAATTCCAATTTGTTTTGGGTTAGTCAGCCATTGAAAGTTTATTCCCTCATTACCGCCATTTCTTGTACGAATCCTGCCCAAAGGGTCTCGATCGAAGATTAATTCTCCGTTCTGTTCCCTTAGTGAAACTAAATTTTTTACTACTCCGGGAAGCGGATCTGGATGACTCTGGAATGGATGTTCTGTTGGATAAGGGTCAGGAAGTTTTCTGTCAAGGTTGTATCCAGTCGCGCCAGCAATAATATAAAGCTCTGCGTTGTTGCCTTGGACAAATTTGTTACTTTCTTCCTCAAAATTCTTCCAAGGAGTTTTGTTTACATAATGCTGGAAGGGAAGTAAATTTGAGGTCATGTATGTTGATAAAGCGTCTTTGAAAGTTCTGGTGCGATCTTCAATTGGCGCTAGGTGTCCCTTTTCATATCTTCTATCTGCAAACTGCACAAACCCGCCCGGTACATACAACGTATTATTCCGATAGTCACCTCCCTGAGTTCGCACCCAATTAGCAGGTAGCAACCCATCGGGTACCCAAGGATAAACTACTACATTACCATTATTTATGTCATAAGGGCTGAAAGTAGCATCAACTGGTCGAACCTGGTCAGGACTTTGGGGAAAATTACTATCTAACCCTCCATCGTCAAAGCCAGGGGGATAATTTCTTCCATAGCTATTTCCGTAGCTTACAATCGGAACTTGTTCCACGTATGGATGATCTGGGTTGTTAGGTTCCCCGGTAATGCGCTGGCGTCGAACATCTCCCAGCCATGCTTTATTTAATTGCCAGCTAACCCAGTTAGCACCTTTAGTTTCGTTGTTGTAAGACAAGGAATATTGCGGTCTTTCAATGAGATAGTTGTTGGTATTTTTTGAGGCATCAGGTCGAGCATTATCTGGATTGTCGAGCTTCAAATGAGCGCTTTTAAAAAATACATCATCCAGATAAACCAGGCTATTTCCTTCTAATTCAAACTTCAGTAAAGCTGGCTTACCGCGCAGATGATTTGGCACATCTAAATGAAAAGTTTCAAAACCTTCTCTGGCATATGAAAGTTTATAACTGTACGGATCGCTATATTGACCGTCTTTAAAATCATAGTAGCCAATTGCATTCTTGCGTACATACTGATTATTGTCATTGGGATTGAGCGTATGCGGATCGTCAGCTAGGCTTAAATCAACAGAATTTAATTCTGTCCATCCATCGGCGTTAGCTTCTTTGATAAATACTTTTAGTTTGCCATTACCCGGATTGGGTACGTGCAGGTCAAAGCGCAAGACTCCCCAGTCAGGTACCACAAAACGGTTATGTGTAATACTTTCATCAGAGCCGAGTTCTAACGCATAATTAGGTCGAGAACCATCGTAACCCAACTTTTCACGATGTTTTTGTAAAGAGCCAACTTGACGCCAATCAACTAAGTTTTCTACCGTCAATAAATTGCTTGTAGAACCTTGAGTAACTTGTGGCGAATTATTATGAAAAGACCAGCCGGGTAGGACCTGAGAAATAGCATTTCGACCGAAATCTTCAGCCACACTCTTATTCGGAATAAACTGGTCAAAATTGCCATTAAACAGAGTAGGAACCGCGTAATCTCCCCGCATACCAGCAGAAAGAGTATTATCAAAACTCACCGGAACGCGCCCAGTAGGGCTATACTGACGCTGCTCTTTACCTCCACCCAAAACAGAATAAAACCAACCCTCACCAACCCCTTCACCATTGCCATTATCATACCAAGGTTTAGCTGCCGGGAAATTCGGATCGAACATTTCGGGTAAACCCATTTTACCCAACATATCGTTAACTGCTTGAGGATTCTCAGAGGCCTCCACATGAGGATACTGAAGTAAAACTTCCTCCAGGTCTAAATCAACCGTCCCAGCATACCATCCAAATGCTCGCTTGTGCGTCCCTCCAATACTATCATCCTTAGTAAACCCAATCCGACTATTTATCCGATCTGGTTCCCCATTACGAGTACCGAGTAAAATCTCTCGGTCTGCCTTCCCTAAAGTATCGCCCGACGCTTTAGGAAAATTCAGTCCAGCAGGTTTGGGATTCTTATCCAACTCCTCTTGTGGAAGTTGACTCAAAGAACGACCGTTAGGAGTAGCAGTACCACCATTCGGGTCAGCCACAGTCTGATAATAGTTATCAGCAAACGTAACATTATTCCAAACCTGAATTTTGGGTTCGTAGAAATCGCTGAAATTTGTTTCTATAAAGCCCGGCAATCGTAAATTCAAACTAGGTTGGTAGAAATCGTGCGGGTCGATTGTTGTCATCTGGAGGTCTCGGTTAGCCATAGATGTTCCACCAGCTTGGGGGAAGAAAGTTCCCAAACGCTGTACGATTTCGCTATTGACAACCGTCCCCCGACTGAAGCCCATGAAGTGCATGGGCGAATTGAACAAATCCCCCTGCTGGCGAATCAGGTTTCCTTGGCTGTCGTACAACCGCTGGAGTTGATTGTTTTCGTACTCTCCAACCTTACCCCCTAATGCCAAATCCAACTGCACCATAGAAGCAAACAAAGCATCAGCCGCGCCCTCAGAAAAGCCAACGTCAGGAATGACAGATTCTCTGTCCAACGACCATTCTGTCAGCAACACTAACGGTTTGTTATTGTTGAGGTATTTAATCTCCTTTCCATCTATAAATACCCCGGCTTTTAAGTTATTTGCCAAAGTTGATAAATAAGCTGTTTCGCTGGTCTTAAGCCCCTCGGTCAAATCAGTTATCACCCGTCCCTGTAAATCTATAGGAATCCAGTTGCCTGTAGGCTTGTCGTAGCGCATAATTAACCCGCTGTTTTCCGGTGTATTGCCGCTAACAGTGGCAATTTTGTTGGCCATTTGGAAAAAGGAATCAGGAATCCCAGACTGGTTAGGCAAAAGTGTAAAACCATGAGTCAACACACTCACGCTGCTGAAAGGACTGTTGCTAACAGGAGGTAGGGTTTTAAACTGCCCAAAATCTTTGGTCACAGCGCCGCTATTACTCACAGATTCAACAGCAAAATTGTAGTTCTGCCCCGCAGTAAGACTCTGAGGTAGCGTGAAGTTAGTGCTAGTATTTGCGGGGTCATTTAAAGGTTGGTCGAGAGGCGTAATCCCGTCATGGCCGTACCACTTGTTAGTATCTTTCTTCCAAGTCGCTGTCAGAATCCGGTTGGGATTGAAATCGTCATAACCGTTCCAAGGCTTAGAGAGAAGTTCGCGCTTTTGTGTTTCCGAGAATCCGGGAAGGAGTGCCGAATCCGATAAATCGACAACTTTATCCCAGGGCAATAAACCCTTCCCTTGCTCGAAGGTACTGACAAAAAGATTGACCTCTTTCACATCCTCCCAACCCGGAGCAAACTGCCATTGAAAAGTAGGAGTCAGGTCAGAGGATGATTGTACTATAATTGAGAAGTGAAACTCATTGACTAGATAATTTATGAACGCTGAAGAATTGCTCAGACGGTATGCCAGTGGGGATAGAGACTTTGCTGAGGTTGACTTGAGTAATGTCGATTTGAACAAGGCAAATCTCCTTGATATCAATCTCGCCAATGCCAATCTGATTAATGCTAACTTGAGTTATGCTGACTTGAGTGGTGCTGACTTGAGCAATGCTAACTCGACCAATGCTAACTTGCGTTGTATTGACTTGATTAATGCTAACTTGAGCAATGCTAACTTGAGCGAGGCTAACTTGGATGGTGCTCAGTTGATTAATGCTAACTTCAGTGATGCTAACTTGAAAGGAGCTTGGTTGGAAGGGGCTGACTTGAGTGGAGCCAATCTAAGTAATGCCTGCTTAGAAAATGCAACTTTGCACTATGCTGACGCGACTGATGCCAACCTCAGTGGAGCTAATTTGAAAAATGGTTTTTTATCTCGCCTCAACTGTGAAAACACAAATCTCACTGGAGCCGACCTCAGCGATGCAGACCTCGGTGAAGCTGGTTTTTATGAAGCGACTCTAATTGGCACAAACCTAAGTAACACCATGCTACATCAAACAGGGTTTGAAAATTCCGATCTTACTGGAGCTAACTTTAGTGGTGCAATTATGGATGAAACATCGTTTGATGGTTCAAATCTCAGTCACGCTAATCTGATGGGGGTTCAGCCAGAACCTAGTCTGATGGCAAAGAAGGTTAGGCTCATGGGGAAAGGGTTTGAAGAAGCTATCTTATGTAAAACTATCATGCCTGATGGTAGCGTTCGCAATGATAATTGTACAGCTTGATGAATGCTAAACATTGCTGAAAACAGATATACCCTCCGTTTGAATATCCATCATATTTCTGTTTCGTTCGGAGTCAGGTCAGAGGATGATTGTACTATAATTCAGAAGTTAAATTAATTGAATAGATAATTTATGAACGCTGAAGAATTGCTCCGACGGTATGCTGCTGGAGAAAGAGATTTTGCGGGCGTTGATTTGAGTGGTGTCGATTTGAACAAGGCTCATCTCATTGATATCGATCTCAGCAATGCCAATCTGATTAATGCTAACTTTAGTTATGCTGACTTGATTAATGCTAACTTTAGTGGTGCTAACTTGAGCAATGCTAATTTAAATTGTATTGACTTGAGCGATGCTAACTTGAACAATGCTAACTTAAGCGATGCTAACTTGGGTGGCGCTCAGTTGATTAATGCTAATTTGAGTGGTGCAAACTTGAGAGAAGCTTTCTTTGGAGGGGCTGACTTGAGTAAAGCTAATCTAAGTAGTGCCTGCTTACAAAACGCAAATTTGGACTCCGCTGACTTAACTGATGCCAACCTCAGTGGAGCTAATTTGAAAAATGGTTGTTTATGTGGGATCCACTGTGAAAACACTAACCTCAACGGAGCCGACCTCAGTAATTCAGATATCACTGAAGCTGGTTTTTATGAAGCGACTCTAATTGGCACAAACCTAAGTAACACCATGCTACATCAAACAGGGTTTGAAAATTCCGATCTTACTGGAGCTAACTTTAGTGGTGCAATTATGGATGAAACATCGTTTGATGGTTCAAATCTCAGTCACGCTAATCTGATGGGGGTTCAGCCAGAACCTAGTCTGATGGCAAAGAAGGTTAGGCTCATGGGGAAAGGGTTTGAAGAAGCTATCTTATGTAAGACTATCATGCCTGATGGTAGCATCCGTAATGATAATTGTATGCCTGAACAATCCAATGAGCTAATATAAAAGTTTTCAGTTCCAGACAATACAAAGTGGGGATAAAAAACCAGGCTTCTTGGAGAAGCCTGGTTTTTTGCTACACTCATCGGAAAACCTCTATCAATTATTCACTCTCAGATTCCTCTTCTGGATCTGTAGGGTCTTCTGGAGGTGGGGGTGGATTTGATTTCCAAGGAAGGCTACCCCAAGTCTTTTCAATAGATTTTCGACTGGGAAAGATGTATTTGACATCTTTGATCTCTTGTTTTATTTCTTGAGGAAGAAGAGGGAATAAATTGTAACCGATCTGGTTTTCTATTTCTTCAAGAGACCAGATGGGACGTTGAGTGCGATCCTCTATCTTACTCCAATCCTTATTTCTCCACTTTGTGGCAACGTTACCAGGGTCTTGATTTGGATAATAAAAACCAACCGCATATGCGGGAGTTGTGCTGGGGTCTGCATCAGGCTTATCCAAAACCAGCATTACTTTCCATAAATTAGCAGGAATTTGAATAGCTTTACCGCCCGCATCAAAACTATCCTTGATTCCATCAATGCCATTAATGACATAGACTTCTTTACCGTTTAGTGCAAAATCTTGCCCGTAGTTTTCAAATTTCTCCCACAAGTTTGTGCTATTATGCTCCTTTTGTTGTGGAACGATATTAGTCATCAGATTGACAGCTCTCTTGTCTTTTATCGTAATGCTGCGAGCTGCTAGAGGTGTTTGATGACCTTGAACGTAACCCAAGGGGACTGCGCTATCGTAATCATTACTACTTACCCGATTAAAATTGGGTGGAAGGCTTTTGTCTATAATAAAAGATCGCTCAGTAGGATTAGGCTCACCTGGCAAATATATCGATGATTTATCGATCTGGAAACTAGCCCAGTTAGGTATGTTTCCAGTACCGTTGTAAGACAGAGATTAAAGTCAGTGAAGGAGTCGCCTCCTCCACTGCTCTCCAAAACGGAACGTGATAGTTTCCCATCATTCCGCTCCTCAATAAAACGGCTGTTGTCATCAGTACGTCATTACCAACATATCGTTTTCCCAAGCCCAAAGGCTTGGTTCCACTGGTGGCTTAGGTTTAGCACTTTTGCAGCTAGATTTGTTACCAAGACTGCCATCATTGGCAGTCTTTGTGTCGTGGCAATGTCGATGGAGTAGCTGCCAATTATCATACGATTCCTTTCCACCTTTCGATTTGGGGGCGATGTGGTCAACCTCTATCGAATCTCCATCTTTGAAGTAGTTATCGCAGTGAGCGCATTTCCCTTTTTGTCGCTTGAGTAGTTTGGCTACTCTTACGGGTATTTCTGGGTGTACTCCCATTCTTGAACTCCAATATATCCAGTCACCGTCATAGGGTGATGCCATCCCTTTTACTTTTACATAGCGCTTTATTTCAGTGGAACTATGTTGTATGAGCTTTAGAGGATTGTTACCCTCTCCGGTTGCGAACACCCAGTTATTGCCTTCTACGGTTTTGAAGTATTTAAGGCGTGTCCATCCTCTGCCCTTGTTCCTATGACGATGGCGACCCCATTTGAGAAGCTTCCAAACCACTAAGTGCCACAGCCTATCAAATATTTTCTTGCTGACGACTGTTGAGAAGTAGTTACACCAACCCCTAATGATAGGATTGAGATTTTTTATTAAAGTCGCTTGGTTTAACCCACGCGATTTATTTATTACTTCCGCAACTTTTCTGTAGTGCCTTTTCTGACTTTCCTTGCTAGGGCTGATAATAGTTTTAAAGCCCAATAAAGTGCCTCTAGTTCCCTTACTTGAGTTGTGTTTTCCTACTGGAAACTGCCTGATGTTGAATCCTAGAAAGTTAAATCCAGGTTTTTCATCATCTAGTTTATTCAGGGTGTGGGCTAATCTTGTTTTACTCGGCTTTAATTCTAACCCAATGTCACTTAACCACTTCTCTATCTCAACCTTACACAGCTTCACAACTTCTACATCCTCATGGAGAACTACGAAATCGTCCGCATATCGTATCAGTGAAATCGATTTGATTTTGTCTCGTAATCCATAAGTATGACCACGAGAGTCTCTCATCTCGAATTTTGGGGCTAAACCCATAATCAATTCCTCAATCCCATGTAAGGCGACATTGGCAAGTAGAGGTGAAATCACCCCGCCCTGTGGTGTCCCTTCATCAGTTGGGAACAGCTTGTTTCCATCCATAACACCAGCTTTTAACCAAGCCCGGATTTGTCTCCGTAGGGTAGGATAGGTATTTAATTTTGAGAGAAGTACATCATGGTTAATGCGGTCGAAGCATTTACTGATATCGGCATCCAGCACATATTTTGATTTCTGACTTACCGCACTGAATATTGCTCCTATTGCATCGTGGCACGAGCGTCCTGGTCTGAACCCGTATGAGTTAGGTTCAAATCGCGCTTCCCATTCTGGTTCTAACACCAGTTTGACTAACGCTTGCAAGGCTCGGTCTTCCATTGTCGGTATGCCTAACGGTCTTTCCTCATCTGTCCCTGGTTTGGGTATCCAAACTCGGCGTGTTGGCTTAACCTTTGAACCCAATGATATTTTATCTATCAGTGCGAGACGTTGCTTTGGGGTCAGCGATTTAACACCGTCCACGCCTGCCGTCTTCTTTCCTTGATTATCTTGTGTTACCCGACGAACCGATAATGCTTTTGCTGCCCAAGAACTTATCAACAGTTTCTGGAGTCTGCGTACTAGCTTGACATCACCACGATTAGACGCTTGATATATCCGCTTTTGCAATTTAAAAACGTTACGCTCTAGCTTTCGCCAGTTGATATCGTTCCATTCATACATCGGTTTTCTACCGTGTTCATAACATATTCATTGCTACTTGTAGCTATACCATCCGTATTACCGTAAGTCCGTTAGCATATCCTCACCATTGCAGTGAGGCGTTGGCTTTTGACTCAATCTCTACCACCTGTTACCTGGAAGTCCAGATGTTTCGTCTTAGCTGACTGCTCGAAGTATTCGACCTCTTCGAGAGTAATCAGGTGGGTTACTTCGTTCCTCATAACCATTGGTCTGTTCCGTTAGGATGTCACCTCTTCACCGAGTTTTTGGGTAACGTAGGTATGTCGGGCAAAATTCTCATACCACCCTGTACTAATGCCCTTTTGGGACTACCAGCGCATAAAGCCTTATTTCGCTGGTTCGCCGTAACGGTGATTCAGGCAGTGACTTCGCATTTGCTATCCGTAGGAACTTGCTCACGGGATACCACTTTTAGGCTAGTGGCTCTTTCCGCTTTTATCTCCGCTTCACCGATTGATGGCTAGTCTCTACAGTGGGAGATATGCTTTCACCTCTACGTCTGAGGGGCAGGACTTATCGTTTTCTAGGATACTAACGCTCACCTGCAAGGTTATGAAGTTGTCATCTACAAGGGATTAAAGTGCGAACTCAATCCTCATGGATTACCCTGTAGAAGCCAGTCATCCCCCAATTTCTCGGTTTCGACTGAACGAATCGCACTATACTGCGGTTTTTCAATCAGCAAATTGTCTTTATAGAGATTCCCATCATAAGCAGCACCGCTATACCTTGCTGGACTGCTGCCATCCTTTGGTGTCGGTTCCCCAAACCTGAGAGAACTACTCTTGAAGAAGACATCATCCAAGTAAACCGCTTCGCTACCTTCCAATTCAAACTTGAGCATTGCTGTTTTACCTCGGAACTTATCTAATTCTTTTTGTTGGCTTGACCCTTCATAGAAAGTGTCAAATACATTAAAAGTCTCAAACCCTCTAGTCGCATAACCTAGTTTTCGGGCAGCATCCTTTGCAAGGTCATTGTTGTAAAAAGAGTCTGATGTTCCTGTTGTGAAATTAGCTTCATTCAGAAGAATACTTTCAGTTATTTCTTCACCCGAAGCCGTATCGGTGAGAGTAACTTTCAGCCTATTACCTCGGTCTGCTGCTTCTTTGGGAACATGAATGTTGAACCGCAATGCACCCCAATCGGGTACAACAAAGCGGTTGTGGGTAATGCTGTCACCACCCTTTAATTCCAGAGCATAGTTAGAGAAATCAGGATCGCTATTGATGCCCATGCGCTCCAAAAACGAGGTTCCTGGTACTTGCTTTCCATTGGGATAAGTGTAGGGAATATTCAACGAAGCGATGGCTTTCCAATCTACTAAATGCTTCGTGGGGTCTGCCAACTTTGATGTGGCACTATTGTGGAAAGACCACCCAGGAATTTCCTGAGAGATAGTATTCCGACCCAAATTTTCAGCATCACTCTTATTAGGAATAAACTGGTCAAAATTCCCATTAAACAGAGTAGGAACCGCATAATCCCCCCGCATACCAGCAGAAAGAGTATTATCAAAACTCACCGGCACGCGCCCAACAGAACTAAACGTCCGTTGCTCTTTACCTCCACCCAAAACAGAATAAAACCAACCCTCACCAACCCCTTCACCATTGCCATTATCATACCAAGGTTTAGCTGCCGGGAAATTCGGATCGAACATTTCGGGTAAACCCATTTTACCCAACATATCGTTAACTGCTTGAGGATTCTCAGAGGCCTCCACATGAGGATACTGAAGTAAAACTTCCTCCAGGTCTAAATCAACCGTCCCAGCATACCATCCAAATGCTCGCTTGTGTGTCCCCCCAATACCATCATCCTTAGTAAACCCAATCCGACTATTTATCCGACCTGGTTCCCCCTCACGAGTACCGAGTAAAATCTCTCGGTCTGCTTTCCCTAAAGTATCGCCATTAGTAGCTTTAGGAAAATTCAGTCCAGCAGGTTTCGGATTCTTATTCAACTCCTCTTGTGGAAGTTGACTCAAAGAACGACCGTTAGGAGTAGCAGTACCACCATTCGGGTCAGCCACAGTCTGATAATAATTATCAGCCCATGTCACATTATTCCAAACCTGAACTTTGGGTTCGTAGAAATCGCTGAAATTTGTGCTGATAAAGTTCGGTAATTGTAAATTCAAACTAGGTTGATAAAAATCGTGCGGGTCGATTGTTGTCATTTGGAGGTCTCGGTCAGCCATAGATTTGCCGCCCGCTTGGGGGAAGAAAGTCCCTAAACGCTGTACGATTTCGCTATTGACAACAGTACCCCGACTGAAGCCCATGAAGTGCATGGGCGAATTGAACAAATCCCCCTGCTGGCGAATCAGCTTCCCTTGGCTGTCGTACAACCGCTGGAGTTGATTGTTTTCATACTCTCCAACCTTACCCCCTAATGCCAAATCCAACTGCACCATAGAAGCAAACAAAGCATCAGCCGCGCCCTCAGAAAAGCCAACGTCAGGAATGACAGATTCTCTGTCCAACGACCATTCTGTCAGCAACACTAACGGTTTGTTATTGTTGAGGTATTTAATCTCCTTTCCATCTATAAATACCCCGGCTTTTAAGTTATTTGCCAAAGTTGATAAATAAGCTGTTTCGCTGGTCTTAAGCCCCTCGGTCAAATCAGTTATCACCCGTCCCTGTAAATCTATAGGAATCCAGTTGCCTGTAGGCTTGTCGTAGCGCATAATTAACCCGCTGTTTTCCGGTGTATTGCCGCTAACAGTGGCAATTTTGTTGGCCATTTGGAAAAAGGAATCAGGAATCCCAGACTGGTTAGGCAAAAGTGTAAAACCATGAGTCAACACACTCACGCTGCTGAAAGGACTGTTGCTAACAGGAGGTATGGTTTGAAACTGCCCCAAATCTTTGGTCACAGCGCCGCTATTACTCACAGCTTCAACAGCAAAATTGTAGTTCTGCCCCGCAGTAAGACTCCTCGGTAGCGTGAAGTTAGTGCTAGTATTTGCGGGGTCATTTAAAGGTTGGTCAAGAGGCGTAATCCCGTCATGGCCGTACCACTTGCCAGTATCTTTCTTCCAAGTCGCAGTCAGAATCCGGTTTGGATTGAAATCGTCATAACCGTTCCAAGGCTTAGAAAGAAGTTGACGCTTTTGTGTTTCCGAGAATCCGGGAAGGAGTGCCGAATCTGATAAATCGACAACCTTATCCCAGGGCAATAAACCCTCCCCTTTATCGAAGGTACTGACAAAAAGATTAACTTCTTTCACATCCTCCCAACCCGGAGCAAACTGCCATTGAAAAGTCGGAGTCAGGTCACTTGTCGTTGCACCAGGCCCCTTCAAATCCAGCCAGTCAGTCGGTGCAGAACTCAAATCCCGTAAATTGCCTCCAGTACCGACTGGTGCGCGTGTTGTACCCAACGGCACCCCATAAGTAAACTGATTAGCAGGTCGATTCTCCTGAAGAATCCCATAGTCAGCAGCAATACTAATAGCCGGATTTATATCATCAATAGGAACCCTTGTGAAATCAACCGCAGTCACAGACCTCGCCGTAGTAGCATTGAAGAAAGGAGACTTAACACCCCTGTCAAGACTATCAATTTTGAATTGACCGGGATTGTCCAGAGTTTTAATCATTTCCTCAACATCGAAAGCATAAACGCTCCCGCTACCAGTCAGAGAAGGATAAGAGCCATAAAGGTATTTGTTGTCATTAGAAAGCACTAAATCGTTAGTAAGAGCCTCTGGAATCGGTCTGGTAGCACCGATTAATTGAGGATTCGGGCCCAAGGGGTCTTTAATAATCCCAATATTTCCCCCAGAACGCACATCTGCATTAGGGCCAAGACTTCCAGAATTGCGACCAGCCACAAACCCATACCGCCCATCCCGCGTTACAGTGACAGATACCCCCTCATTCACATCAAAATAATCAGTAGGAAAACCCAAACTTAAAGGGGCATAACTCACAGAAGCAGTAAAGTTAAGAGGGTCGTCCGAAGTAATTTCCAACACCCCAAAACCAGGCCCGTCATTCTGGTCAGTATTAATCAGATTCAATCCGTTCGTGAACACCATTTTCGTCGGCTCATTCGTAGCTGCTATTCCCTCGGTCTCCGAAATAGTAGGAATAACTCCAATTTGTTGATGCCACTTACGAGGATTAGAATCTTCATCCTTCGGTCGGTCCTTAGAGTCAATATTGATTGCATAAATCCGACGATTAGGCACTTGCTCATTATTATCAGAACCCGTGCCGAACAGCCGCCGCCCATCACTACTAATTGCCAACTGACTCAATCCTAATGGTGAAGTGACGTTAATAGTCTCAACTACTTTGTGATAAGTTGCCGAGTTAGGGTTGATGTCAAGGACGTAAATTTTCGCTTGATTCAAGTCGCCAATGTAAGCATAATCGTCTCTAGGACTGATGACTATTGACTTGGGTCTAGCGCCCGCCGGCAGGACCATGGGATTGACGCCTGGGGTATTTAGCTGAGTATCTACCTGTCGCAGTACCATTGGATCGACCAATGCCACTTGACCTGAATTCCTCAAGGTTGCGTAAACGCGATTTCCGTCGCTAGTCACGGCTGTTGATTCTGCCCAATCTGTGACACCGCTAGTCCCCACAGGAATTTGAGCCAACAGCAAGTCCTTGCTGTTTGTAGTATCAACCACTGATTCGGGGTTTTTACCGTTGAGAACCGCTACTCGGTCAGAACCGCCCAAGGCTGCAAAGACGTACTCTGCCCCCTGTGGCAGCCGAATTGGATTGCTGTTGTACTGGATTTCTTTGTATACTGGTGTAACGCCTTTTTGCTCGACGATCTGGTTCTGCTTCCTCTCCAGCACGACGCCTGAAGCGCCCAGGGGTAATGTATCAGGCACTTTAACTGCTACTTCATACTGATTGCCTCCAAGAGAGCGGCTGCGTGTCGGTACTACAGTCCCCTCATACATAGAGTTACCAAAAGAGAACTTAACTGTCAAATCTTCAAACTTACTGCCTTTGGAGTCGCTGGCGTTGTTGACCAGAATGTTGCCCCCTGTCAGAAATAAGAGGGGCTCATTGTTCTCAAATGGTTGACCGGAATCATCCTTGAATTTCAATTCAGCTTTTTGGAGGACAGGAGGTGTTGTGGGGTCAGAGGTAGTTGGGGCTGGCATATTCAAAGCTGCCTTGAAAGTGGCGGTGCCGTCGTCGTTTCGCTGCACGCCCACCTCTGTTACCACGGGCAGTCCCACCTTGGGGATTGCTACGACCTGCACTGAAGATATGTCGCGAGTTACGGTAAAGGCTGGAGTGGTAACGAATTTGTCCGGGTTGATTAACTGACCGAGATTTCCCTGGGGGTCAATGATGCCAAAAAATGCTAGGGGGAAGTTGTAGTTGAGGGTAAGCTGACCTTTGACTAAGGTGGCGCTGCCTGTCGGACTGGCGTAAACTACTGCGTATTCGCCCGGTCTGACCACACCTGGATAGGGAGGAGACTGGGTGCGAATGTTGCCGTCATCCCCGACTATGCCTGATTCTTCTTGCAGCCAAATCGGATTCCAAGTGCCGGTCGCGTCAGGAATTGCTCCTTTTCGGAGGAAGTATGCTTGAGTTCCTGGTGCTAATCCTTCGGGTGCTGGTACTGCTAACTGGGCGGGTATATTCAGGGAGTTATCGCTAAAGTTTAAGTTGAAGGCCCCTGCAAATTCAAATCCCGGTGGTAGCGGTAGGGACAAGTTTTGTTGGTTGACTGGGGCAATGCTGACGGTTGTATTCTGTTCTAGAGCACCCGGAGGTATCATTACTGCTAGGGTTCCGTCGTTTGAGTTGATGATGCCACCGTCGGTTCCCAAGGCAGTTGTGCCGATTTGCGGTGCTTCGACTCGAACTGGAATGATGGCGGATGCGGTTCCGTGAATGGCTGTGACGGTGCCATCGCCAATGCCGACTGCTGTAATGGTGCCGTCGGGACTGACGTTGAGGATGTTGCTGTTGTTGCTAAAGTAGCGCGTACCTGTGCTGGCTGCGGTTAGGTTGGCTTCGGTGAAGTTGGAGTTTAAGCCGAGGGACAGTTTCCTTGTTGCACCAACAGATAGGGAGACGGCATCTGGGTATGGGTCTAGTCCGTATAGTTCGGCTAGTATCTGATGCAATTGAGCGTCTGTTGTGGGTGCTGGCATCGTCCCAATCCGAATTGGGGTGACAGCTTGCAGGTTGTTGCGACTTGCGCTCAAAATTGAAGTACCGTTGGTTAAACCTGTCACTTTCCCGGCTGCGTCTATTGGTGCTACTTCTGGATTTATTGAAGTGTAAGTTAGATAAGAATCTGGCAGCACTACACCTTTTTGGTCGGCAAAGTCTCCGAGCACAATCAATTCCGTATTTTCTCCTGCATTGAGGCTCGGATTTCGCTTCACAAAATCTAGATTCAGCAGGGGAACGTCGCTGACATTGACTGTGACTCGCGCGGGAGTTGAACTCCCAAAAGCGTCGCTGGCAAGGAAATCAAAGCTGGCAATTCCAGAGAAACCAGTTGCTGGTTTAAAGGATGCTTTGTTAGTTAAGGGATTGAAAATTACTGTGCCGTTTACTGGACCCTGGACGCTAATTGTGAGAGGGTCGCCCTCTGCATCTGTGGCAAGATTGTCTAATGAAATAGTTGTCTCTAATTCTGTATAAGTCCGAGTGCTTGTTGGTGAAACAACGGGCGGATTGTTGTCAGAATTCGGGGGATTGGCTTCGGCGAGCAATTGCTGTCCTAGAGTCGTATTGCGCCATTCTCTGTCAGGATTGATGACTGTATCTAGCAGCGGTGCGTTTCCGGTTGCGCCACTAATTTTAAAGATTAGGTCATTGTAATCTCTGTCCGAGTTAGGAGGCGACATATCTTCCAGGGCGAAGGTGTTGCCGGTGCCCGTAACGTCGGCTATTTGTAGCAGATGAGCGGTATCGTTGGGATTGGCTGTGGCGATACTGAATAAGGGACGGTGTGAGGGGAACCAATTTCCCGAATACGAGGATTGGAGGGATGATTGTATTGTAGCGTTGGGGACTAACATCACGGCAAAGGTATCTCCAGGTGTCATGTTGAAGGTTTTTATACCCTGATATTCGCCGCTGCCCCAATCCCCGTCGAAGGGCATCGCACCGGTGAATTTTGCCCCTTCTATGCTGTCGCTAATTACAATGTGGCCGTCGGTGGAATTGCTTAAAACTCTACGGGATGCTTCGGCAATGAATTCTGGAGTTCCGGGTATAAATGCGGACATTCCTGCCAGGCTGAAAATACCGAGTTCGCCTTCGTAGCCGCCGCCGTCAAATACATAGTCGAATCTGACTTTTCCTTGGTTATCTACAAGAAAAGTCCCGGGGATTGGTGAGTTGGCTGCTGATGTTATGGATAGATTTATCTGGGGATTGGTATTGGTTTGGAAGTTGCCGGTACTCTGTGTGGAATTGGGTTGAGTGTCTGCAATATTATCTGAAAGTTGAGCAGATTTTTCTGCCTCTAACGGCAGCAAACCGCTTGTTATATCTGCTCTTTGGGGCGCAATTTTGGCATCAGAATCTGCAGGTAGAACAGCGACAGTTTCTATTGGATTTGAATTGCTATTATAATTGTTTGAAGTTGGTTCGGGTGGGGATTTAAGAGTTGAGGGTGCAACGGTTGTTTCGACTTCGGCTATCAGTGCCGTACCTGCTGTTGTTTCTGATGGATTTGAGAATAGTGCTGGTATTGAATTATCGGTTTGTATGTGTTGATTCGAGTTGGAAATTAGCGAGTCTGATTCGAGAGAATTAACAGTAATAGCTGGGGTTTGATCGGTTTCAAGTTTTGCTATGAAGGCAACAGTAATATCCAGTTTTATTGTACCAGCAGTGAATTCTGCGGGAGCTAGCGAATCTGTTTTTGTTGGGAATTGTTCGGTTTCTAATTCTGCTGTTATTTCAGCGACAGGGATATTATGTTCAACCGTATCATCCGCTTCGGGTACGGCAATAATTGACTCGTTTTTTGTGGGCAGTTGTTCGGTTTCAAGTTCTCCTGTTATTTGAGCGACAGGGATGTCCAGAACCACCGTACCAGAATTGATTTCTGCGGTAATAATCGACTTGTTTTTTGTTGGTAATTCTTCGGATGCGGTAGAAACATTGGAGTGGGTTTCTTTTGGTGATTGTTCGCCAACATTAGAGACAAGCGAGTCTGTTTTGGCAGGAGATTGTGACGCAAGTGGAGCGATAACTGACTCTGTTTCTGCGGGGGGTTGAGAAATGCTTGCAGTTGCAGTTTGGTCGGTTTTTATTGATTCAGCATCTGCTGATTGATTGACAATAGATTCTGTTTGAACTGGCTGTTTAAGTTCCGAAACTGAGTCAGTATTGTTCGGAGATTTTTCTGGGGTTTGAACTGCTGTCGCTGTCGTCACCGCTACATTTTCACTGGCTGCTGTTTTTGGTATTGCAGCAGGTTCGGTTTTTAATGGGTCAACTTTTTCTGAATCATTCTGTTTGTCAGTTAAAGCTTGACTGGCAGTTTGTACTGGGTTTGTGGAATCGGTTGAGTTGACTTCTGGGTTGATATTAGTGTCAGGTAAAACAGGGTTAGATGCGGGTGGAATTAATGGGGCTGTTGGGGGCTGTGTTGTCAGCGGTTCTTGAGAATTTGAACTGGGTTTTTCGGTCGGTATTGCATCGACTGTTGGGGATTTTTTGTCTGAGTCTATCAGGGTGCTAGCTTCGGCAAGTGGAAGCTGTTTGTCTGAGTTTTTTGTTTCTGAAGTTGAAGGAATTGGAGCTGTTTTATCGGAGTCTATTTTGTCGGAAACTTCGGCAGTACGAGATGGTTCGCCTGAGTTGGTTTTCTCCACAATTGTGGAGTTTTGAGATTGCTTGTCTGAGTCTATCTTGTCGTCAGCTTTGGCAACTGGGGACTGTTTGTCTGTAGAGGTTTTATCGGTTGAGGGTATGTTTGGGCTAGCCGCAATAGTTTCGGTTAAATTTGTTACTGCAATAGTTTCGGATTTTTCTGATGAAGTTGTACTGCGATCTGGTATTATGTTTGATGCAGTTGCAGGTGATGTTTTGTTGGGTTCTGATTCGCTTTTGAGTGTAGCCTCTGACGATAAGGGTGTTTTTATATCTTCGGGTTTTGAACTTGTTTCAGGGGTTGCGGGTAATTGTGTTTTGGGAGAAGCTTTTTCGCTCGTTGTGGATGTAGTTATAACGGGTGAGGTTATTGGATTCGGGTTGGTCAGGGAATCTCCTGAGTCTGAGTCGAATTTGCCAATTAGGGGGTCAATTTCAGAATTTGCTGCATCTCTGGGGTTGCTGTTAGTTCTGAGCTCGCTGATGGTAGCAGAAGATATGCTGTGAATATCGGAGGCTTTGTTAGTAATAAAAGCATCGGTTTCGGCTCGACTGAATTCGGATTGTGGCGGCTTTGCGGTTTCTATTAAGTTAGGTTGTTCGGAGTTTTCAGAAGAGCCGGGAGTTTGATATAATAAGGTTTTGTGAGTCGGAATTCCCGGCAGTTGTGGGGCGAAAGTTGGGGCAAGTCCGGGAATTAAGGATTCCACTTCTATTAAAGGTTCTCCAATCGGGTCTGTTAAAGGCACTCGCTTGCACTCCTGATTTGAGGGTTAAATAATAGTTTTGGTAAGCTTGGATGCGTCACTTATCTTTTTGAGGAGATGCGAGTTGCAATTATGTTACCCGCTTTGGTCGAGTCGCCTGTTTGAATGGAGTTATAAGGCGAATCCGTACTCCTTAAACGACTGTAGCCCGCCTTCGCTATTGTTACTCGCTTTCGCTATTTATTGAGTCCTAGACTCAATTTATTCAGTCTTAGGCTCAATTTATTCAGTCCTAGACTCAATTTATTGAGTCCTAAACTCAATTTATTCAGGACTCGATTCAACGGGTCAATTTTGACACTATTTGTAGTGGTAAGGCGGGGAGCGGCGCATCATACAAGTAGAGTCTATGCGTCCAGGACTATTATTATTGATTGTTTGCTTGATGTTCGAGTTCTCAAACTGCCTGTTGTAGGGTTGACAGTCAAGGTAGGGGTTGCAAAACTTGTATTTTTGCTACTTTTTTGGGGAAAAGGCAATCGGAACGGCTTTGTTAAAGTCATGGCTGCACCCTTGATTTTTAATTGATTGATTTGGCGTTGAGCAAGTTCGAGGAATCTTTACTTACGCTTATTCCTACGACTGCGCTCGACTTGTTGCTCGTCCTTATTATCGGCTAGACTCGATTATAAATATATTAGTTACAATACTGAACTTTATAGTTTTTGCTGCTGCGAGTCAGAAAATAATTCTGTATATTTACTGAGAGTTGTTTGACTTATGTTAAGTCTTTATAAAAGTAACTGTTTTCCTGCGCGAAAATACTTAAATCAGGCCGGAAAATACTTAAATTAACTTTTCCACTCCAAGCTTCCTCTAGCTCGTTTCCTCTCGCTCGGCAGCACCGCTTGGAAAGTCATTCACTGCTCGGACACCCGACTCGACTCCGGGCAAGTCCAGCAGTGGCGGCGGTGTCAGCAACCTGACTCTCAACTAGAGCGAATTTTCTACCCGGGAGCGATAGCTCAAGAAGAGGCATCCTCGGTTCGTGGAGAGCGGGTGTCGGAAGAATGCAGCATACCGAACGGCGCTCTACGATCTCTAGCTACAAACACTTTCCTCAGAGAGCGGTATTTGGGAAATTTGGCTATCGCTATTTTTGGGGAGCGATAGCAGCGTACTTCCCCGAACAACTGATGGGGCGTTAACAGATGTTGAAGAGCAATACAGTAATGCAGTTTGAACCGGGCAAATTCTGCCGCGCCGACAACCGCCACCACATCGGCTGTTGTGACAGTTGTCGGCGTCGATCGCCTCCACAAAAGTCGCCACAACAACTGCCTGAGCAATGTGAGCGATCGGTACAGCCGAAGAGCGGGTAAAAATTAAGCGCCTTGACATCTAGGATGCCCCATTCATAAAGGTGCATTATTTTTTGTCAACACGAATTAGTCAGGGTTTGCGATCGCAAAAACATTGCTTGCTACCGAGAGAGAACAGCCATAACCAGTCCCAACAGGTCACGACACGAACAGCACAAAAAAGCAGTAATTTGACCGAAAATTTCAGGCATTTGCAGGATATTTGCAGGTAAATGCAGGTAAAGTGCAGTTCCTGCAAATACCTGCTTTCCGCCTGACTTTATACTGCACTTGCCTGACTTTATACTGCACTTGCCTGACTTTAGCGCTCCGCAACAATTAGCTAATTTTTTAGCGTTTTTAACAACAAGTGGATTGACTTAATAGTCAAGTTGTGGTGTCAGAATTGAATTAAAAATCAAGTTGAGCAAGTGTGAGAAAATTGGCAGGCAGCTAAAATTTATGAAGCGATTTTGTAGCGTAGTACCCACTATGCCAGCAATAAAGTTGCGGCTGGACTATCTGGTTTTTGCGCTCGCCCGCCGAGCTGTTCGCGAGTGTAAGGCTTACCTCGATCGAGTGGGAGCTGCCATCTATTGCTAGCAGTCAACTACTACACTACTATCGCCAGCCTTTCAATTCTTTGCAAGAGCAAGCGAGTGCGACCTGAATTTTTAGCAGCGGACGAGAGGAAAGCAGGCGCGATTTCGCACAGATTTTCCAGCTCGGCTCGAAACCATCCTGATAAAAATGCTTTCACTTCATAGTCAGCTTGTTGCACTTCCTCGAACAAACTAGAACGCCCGTCAAGCAGTGCCACAATGTCTTCAATATCGGAACTAAAATAAAAGTTACCCCCACCCCTACCAATGAAAGCTTCTATTTTGGAAGCTAGAAGGTAAGGCGTTGAAAAAATTAGGATTTGCCTACCACTTGGAAGTTGGTAGCGAATAGAGTTAGCAATGCCCGGCCTGTACCAGCGATTGGAAAACCCTAATACAGAGGAGTCGCACGGCATGACATCAATTGAAATTTCCTCATAGTGCCAGCGACACAGCGGTGCGCCTGATTCTGTACTCTCTAGAAGCCCGATAGTTTTCAGCAATTCTGAGAGTTGGTAGTATTCAGCCCTGGATGCAATGGAGACAACGCAATCAACATCATCGGTGGGTCGAATGTCGGGGGCCGCAGCTTCATCGAGGTAAAGCGATATTGTTGCCCCTCCTGTGAAGACGATGGTAGTGCGTACTTGAGAGAGTACCCTGGCAACTATTTCCAGCATGAATATCTGCTGATTCATAGAGCGACGATCCTCTTTTCAAGTTCGCTAGCGGCTAAACGTTGCTCCCGCACCCGACCAACTCGAATAGCGTCAATCAAGCTGAGCAAGGCATAAAGTTTTGGATCGTTACTGGCAGCTTGGGGGACTGAACGGTACAGAGGCGCGATTGCCTGCCCTCTCACGACACCTTGAGGGTCAGGCCAGACGTAAACCTCAGACGGTGAGGCAACCAGCTTGCTTTTCAACGGCTCAGCAGAATGTGCAGTTGGCAGTCCCCGCGAGAGGGGGCCTGGCTGGGCGTAGAATACATAGCGCAACCCGTGAACCAAGAATTCCAACACCGCTTGCTTCAAAATTTTCCGCTCGGAGCCATAATACAGACCGGCAGCTTCAGAACGCTCAAGGGCAGCATGAACTTCTGATGCGCTCATGCCCAAGCTTTGAGCGAGAGAACTGTACGTCCAGTTCGTTGAATCCCAACTGTGGACTTTGAGTATTGCAAGGATATCTTGGGGTTTTAGCATAGCGGATGAGCAAGCGCATTGTTTCCTTGTTTCCTTTATTCTACATTCGCGAATAGCGAATAATCTAGGTATGGCGACTTTAATTGACTGCGAGGCGCTCGTTGAAGGGCAATCGCCATGAGTTGCGAATACAGCGCTTGCCCCGGCTGCTTGAAGCCGTTGTAGGTAGGAGCGAGCGCATTATAAGTTTCAGAAAACTTAGCCGGAACTTTCCTTTATCGGTATCGGTATAAATATATCTCCCAACATTGCTATTGCTACGACTGTTCCTAACTTTTTTTCCTAGCTTCCTATCTTGCATAAAATTTAGTTTTTCTGAGTTTTCCTGCGATTTTTGTTGCTAAAACGCCCCAAATTCAGCTATTGCATATCAATGTATCGGAACAATGGCGGTAGCCGTTTTATAGCAAGAGTTGCAGTTCAGTTGGCTTGGCTTTATTGAATGAGCGTGCTACCGCACTTTTGTACAAAAAAGCGAGATGTCTCAGTAAATTTTTGGGCTGCCAGAATGCTCTAACCGTTACGAAGGCAAGCAAGTAAAATTTGTAGTCAGAGATCCTGTCGGGAAACTTGTTAAACTAGGCACTTTGAAGGCAGTGACAATTGCAGGGGCGTTGGTACGGTTGTACTTGATTTCTGTCAAGCGCGCTCGCTACCCAGGTGTGACGGCAGCAATTGATGCCAGTGCTGCTACGAAGTTGTCACAACAGTAGGAGCAATTTGAACCATCAGCACAGTCTCAGATCGGGCAAAATTCAAGCCCTTTGGCACACTGGGCTAACATAGCATCGATGGCATTTATCGGAACAGTTGAATATCGGGCAAAATTCAAGCCCTTTGACACCCCCATTCCCCCTGTTTTTAGGTGTTTGTGGCGATACCTACTATTACTAGACTAGCCTTTGCATTGTGCTTTCAAAGAATTGTCTTGACCTTAAAAGTTGCAACTCGCGACTCGGCTACCGTTACTCGAAATCCGAATAAGCCTGCAATTCGCTATCACTGGCTCCCCATTGACCCTATCAATCCGAGTGTATCTTGACCAAACCAATGCAGGAAAATCGATATGACTGATCCAAAAAAATTAGCTAAAAATTGGGAGGAAAAAAGAGGAAAAAACAGCACATTTTTTACTCATTACACCTACAATTTCCTACTTTTAGCCTCATTTTAAGTATAAATGTTTATCACTTTTTGTAAATAATTGTTGTTTTTGGCGTGATTTTCTGTACTCCGACACCTCTTGAATCCTCCTCAATCCTCCTCATTAGTGCGCCAGTCGCATAGCAAGCCATGTCAAATAGACGTAAGAGGGGGGGTAAAAATGAGCAATTTATGGTTTTTATGGTTTTTGCAAGAGTGCCATAGGAATTCTTGGGAGTTGAAGTTAGCGATCGGTCACTTTCGACAGCCAAGGCTCGAAAGTTGGGCTCTTGACTGTTTGGACTTTGATAGAACTGTGCTTGACGCGAGCGTGAGTCGATATTGAAGCCAGGAGCGAGCCTGTTGGTGTACAGGACAGCCGCCTTTACGATGGAGCCAAGCATCGCACGACGTATTCGAGTTGATGCTGTTGAGTATCGACGGAGGACGCCCAACGCGATCGCGCCTTGCCCTCCTGTTTGCAAGCGAAGCAGCCTGCTGATGTCGATGATGGCGAGGGAATCGTTCGTCCGATAGCCAGCAAGAGCGCGATCGCCTTGCACTTAGGATTACCGCATTCATGAGGTGCATTGTTTTTGTTTCTGCGCGTAAAAGTCAGGTTTGCGATCGCAAAACCATTGCTTGCTACCGAGAGAGAACAGCCATAACCAGCCTCAACAAGCAAAGGCAGTCTCTGCACAAAAAAGCAGTAATTTGACCGAAAAAGTCAGGCATTTGCAGGATATTTTCAGGTAAATGCAGGTAAAGTGCAGCCCCTGCAAATACCTGCTTTCCGCCTGACTTTATACTGCAAATCCCTGACTTTATACTGCAAATCCCTGACTTTAGGGCGCACAACAATTAGTGATTTTTTAGCGTTTTTAACAAAAAATGAATTGATTTAATAGTCAAGTTGCTGCATCTAAATTGAATTAATAGTCAAGTTGCTGCATCTAAATTGAATTAATAGTCAAGTTGCTGCATCTGAATTGAATTAATAGTCAAGTTGCTGCATCTGGATTGAATTACAGCAAGCGTATCTTTTCGCTTGGTCACTCAACTCAAAACCTTGACGCACCTTTGCTTTCAATCTGCTTGCTACCCCGTCAACACCCCCCCCAGGTGGATTCCACCTGATTATTGATTCGGTACTGAGACTCAGAATCACGCCTTCAACGAATTCTTTGACTCGCTCGCAGCAGCCGCTTCTCGCGTTTAGAGGGTGTAATTTCAGGAAGTTGATAGGCGGCCACCAGTCGCTGCGACGGGCGGTCAATTCCTCCCGCAACTCCCCCACATCGGGCGGTTCCTGTTCCTACTCAGCTCTTCTTTGGAACACTATCCGCGAAGATTCTAAATTTTCAAGTTTTCGGTTTGCGGTGGCGATTGCGAGTTTCGCCTGCGATATTTGATGCTCGCGGTTGTTCATGATGCGATTGATGGCGGCTTCTCTCGACGGTGCGAGTCGCGAACAGATAAGTCTGCTGGAATTCGACAAATGTTTTCATGGGAATAACTCACTTACTTGGAGTGAAGCTGACTAAGAGCAAATATCGATACAGAAAGACGAAAGCCTAGACTGGACAAGGCTCACAGTGTGTTCTTGGATTAAGCCCAATCTTCAGATTCGGGCGAAAATCTCCTGTCGGAGTCTGAAAGCGGCTTGAAATCTGGCAGCAAATCAAGCTGATGCGCTTCAGTATCTGCTGTGAAGATTGGCAACTCCGGTTCTGGCTCTGATTCCAATGGGGCGTGAGGCACAAATGACTGTTCTGGCGTCGGCGTCAGTATTGGCTCTCCTTGGGTCACTGGTTCTGTTGTCGGCTGTTCCCACTCCCGCTTCGAGAGTTCGATTGGGGCAGATAGAGTTTTTGGCTCGGACTCTCCAAGGGCGGGGGTGTGAGGTAACTGTTTCGGCTGAGGCTGAGCTTCTAACTTAGCTAGTAGCGCTTTAAATACAGTTCGCTCACTCACCGTCAACGCGAACCAAACTTTTTTTCGGTTAGCGAAACCTTTGTCGCAAGTTTCCGTGAGACATTTTTTCACGGTATCGGTAACTAGGGGGTCTGATTGTGTAACCGCGAACCGCATCAGGTTAACGAGTTCTAGTTCCTCTTCGTTGAGATTTGAGTCGGTCGCGGACTCTGAAACTAAGTAACGCCCGTTAAGGTTGAATTGCTTGGTAGGTTTACCTCCAATGACTGAAATCTCGCGGTCAAGCTCAATCCGGCATAGCCCATCGCTCCACACCTTAACTACGGTGGCCCGCTCGTCTATATATTCTTGAGCTCCAGGATACTGGGTCGAAACTTTTACTCGCTCGCCGACATTCCAATTCACCATCGGGACGCTCGGCGGCTCTGTTGGTTCGGTTGGCTCTGTTGGTTTGGATTCCTCCGGGGCGATCGTCCCTGGCTCGGATAGCTGAGGGTTGTTACAAGTTTTTGAGCTGTTACAGGATTGTGCTGAGGACTCAAAAGTGGGTGTAACAGTTGTGGTTACAGGAGTTACATCAGTTAAGGATTCACCTTCAGCCGTGTTATTAAGATCATCTGTGATCTCGTATGATGAGGTCTTTTCATACTGGCTACTTTTCTCCTGTAACGCTGTAACGTCTGTAACCATGCGGGTTGTAGGGTTTTTAGATGTTGTAACAATTTCAGAATTGCTTGTAACGTCTGTAACCACAACGGTTTGAGCTATTTGAGAATGTGCTGGAATTTCTGCAATCGCTGAAATGTGCGTAACCGTGCGGGTTTGAGCTAATTCTTGCAATCCGCCATCAGCACAAATAGTTTTGATGCAAGCCCAGTTCGGGATATGGGGGCGGTTGCTGCCACCTTCATCCTCCGCGACTGCTACATCAACAAAGCACGGTAAAATCTGAAGTCCCCGCCACTGAGCGGGAATGCGCTTGATTTTGTCGCCTTCTCGCACAACCTCGGAAGCTTTCCAATGATTTGACAATACTCGCTGCAAGTGGTGAACGAATTTGTTGTAACCGCTTGGCGAGAGATTGTGGGCTTTGCAATATGCCGCGTACCAACTGTGCAGATCACTACCGACGTAACTATCGCCACCCGATCTCAAACAGCGATCTACAAAAGAGCGAACGCTATCCCCTAGAATTGCGCCGTCTTGTTTGAGCGCGACAATTGACGGGTTGGTTGACGGTACGAGCAAAATGCGGTCGCGTTCTGTCTTGTCCATTGATAGAGCCCAACCAGCGATCTCACCCAGCTCTGCCGATAGTTTGCGGCCTAGCTCCGGATCTTCGATGCTTGCCGTTCGGGCGCGGGTTTGCAACGGAATGCAGCGCCTGTCCCAACCATCGCCACTGTTCTCCGTTTGGATGTGTTCGACGGAGGCGATCGCAAATCGCACGTTCCATTTTTTTTGGTAAGCCGATGCCGAAAATAGAGCGCGTCCCGAAATGCCGCCATTGTCCACCAATTCGTAAAAAGCTTTGAGCCCGCTCAGAAATCCGCCAGCATCGGGGATGTAAAACAAGGATTTACCAGTTAATAATTGATGCCGACCTTCAGGTTTTGTCAGCTCGGTCAAGCTATTGGAACTGACGCTGTTTTCTTCGCCAAGTAAGTTTGCCCAAGTCCGCAGCATCACGCCTTTCCCGCTACCGCTATCCCCAATCAAGTAAGCAAACTTCCCGTAAGGTGCGGTTGGGTCTAAGTACATCGAAGTTACGGCCCTGATGACTTCTATCTGTTCGACACCGTAGGCAGAAAGTATGAATTGCTTAAATTCGGCTGGACATTCTGACCCTGGCACATAATCGCAGGGGGAACAAGAAAGCAGGTAATGTTTCTTGTCGTGTGGGAACAGTTCGCCAGTTCTCAAATCTACAGTGCCGTTGGAGAACGATTTGAGGTGGTTGCGAGAAGTGTCAACCTTCTGGTGCAGCACCTTCCGGCAATATTTAAAAGCCGAATCTAAGAATTTGTTAGTGCCGAACTTAAACTTTTTGCCGACTTCTGCTGTTTCGTAGCAATTCTCGGTAAAGTCGCCGATGAGTTTGTTTACGTCCGCTTCATCTTGGAACTGCCAATAGCGCCCGTTCCATTGGTAGAAAGCATCATTGACAACTATCCAATCATCTCCGAATAAATTCTTGAGGCAGTGTACCTCAAACGTTGTGGACTTGGGGACTAAGTATCTGTCTCTAGTTCCACCACTGCCACCGTCGCCTCCAAAGGTTTTTGATTCCCAGTCCTTAAAAGTAACGGACGTGGCCAGCACTTTTCTAAAAGCTTCAATGCTCTTTCGTTGAATCAAATCGTCCATGCCTTTGGTTTCGCCTTCGGTACCCGCATCCCAACCTCCAGTTGCACTGTAGACCGGAACGTCGAACTTGAGCAACTGTAGACCGAGTTTCCTCTGTTCCCAGGTGACGTTTGGGTTGGTGGCGGCGTCGGCATCGAAGGCAAAGATAAACCCGAAGCCGGCACGGGCGTACTTTTCTAAAGTTTCGACCAAGTAGCGCTTGCCTTGAATGTCTCCTTTTTTAGAGGTTAGACCCATTGAAACGCCCAGCAGTGCAATAGTTGGGATGTCGTTAGCGCACCCGGCGATTCCTTTGAACGGGCCTTCAGTGAGGACAATGCACGGATGGTCGTTGATGCGGTAGCAGTGCTGTTTGAGATTTTCGGTATCCCAGTAGTTTTTGTCGGTGGGATGCTGGGGCAAGAATGCGTCGTATTCACCCACGGGTGTGCGATATTTGGGCGCTTTCTTGCAGCTTTCTGATTTCCAAGGCTTGTCCGGTCTGAATTGAAATTGTGTGGTTTTTCCCACAAATAGGATGCCGCTAGACTTCGCCGTATAACCCAAATATACCGATGCCTCATCCGCAGATACGGTGCGGCAGTTGGCGTAACTCCAATTATTCAACAGCCCCCGGCTCTCAATGTGGCTCTTGTGTTTGGGGCAAAGATAAGTGGTAGTTGATAAAAATTGATTTGCAACAACGTTCATAGATGCCTCTCTCGCTACTCATAGCGGTGCTAACTGGTTTTTATTGCAAAAACCCGCTAAATGTAGAAGAGACGGCTCTGCTGTAACTACCGTTGATGTGCAAAGGTGCAAATTTTGCGGTAATGGCAGAAATAGACTATGATGAATCTAAAGTTTTATTTTTTTGTTTGTCTGCCGTCTCTTCTAAAGACGCGGACTTTTTTTTGTCGGGTCTAATCGATGCGGGCGGTCGCTTGTTGACAACAGCCTTTTCAAATTCTATACGCGGACGTATTGCTTAGACTGTTGACTGGCAAAAAATTGTTGATAAGCTTCCTTATCGCCGCCAAAGGAATCCACCGAAACCTGGCTAACAATCTCATAAGTCATTGCTTCAGCTTCCTCTGGTGTCAAAGGCTGGCGCTCGCAGTAAGCAATCTGTACGTCCCGAAATTCTGGCATCTCCCCTTCAACCTCTGATAGGTCGGCTTCGTACCGAAATACTCTGACCACTACCCAGTCCGAAGGAGTGACAAGGTAAGCTTTCCAAGGGCTACCCTCTTTTTTAACGTGGTAAGTGAGTCGCTCTCCAAGCTTGACCTTACGCTTCAGCAGGGGGCGGGAATCGTGAGAAAGCTGCAACAGTCGAGTCAACTGTTTCCCGATCACCAATTCTTTGCTCTCGATCGGAACCCATTTTTCTCCTTCTTTGACCAGGTAGAGGCTAAGGGTAGACTTGCTTGCTAGCGGGTCGTAAAGTTCGAGTTCTTCTGTTGGCACCATCTGCTCGAGTGAAGTCATAGCCTATTCTTCCTTATAATCTTGGTGGTCTACCCACATATCCCAGAAGCTAGTTTGCTTCCCTTTGAAAACGCAATCGACTCCAGAATCTGAATCGCCGTCGTGATGCTCGACTCTTTTGAGTTCCCATCCATACTTCTTTTGCATTGCTTTGCAATCTTCTTCGGATGAAGCCCAATGCCTATTTTCCTCATCCGAGCCATCATCTTCGCTTTTGCTAAACGGCCATCCAATCATTTTTGTTACTCCTTTAAATGGATGTGTTTTGAAACGCCGTCCGTTTTTTGAGCGATAGGTTGTCAGCACAAAAACCCATACTTGCGTCAAAATCGCCGACGTATAACTTTTTGCTCGACAAAGTTTTGGGGGCCGGGCTGGCAAAACCGTCAGGCTTTTCACAGCGAGTCAATTCCCCAATCCCTTTGGATGATACAAGCCATCGCCCCCAGTCCTTCTAGCTCGGCTCGGTTGGAGGCAGACCGGCTCGAAAAATCAACTCGGCAGTTAACCTCAACTCTGGGAACGCCAGCGACTCAACTGTGTCTGAGCCTCTAAACTGTTTAACCTGGTACTCCCCATCTACCAACTGGCAAACTGAGAGAGTGGGTTGTTTGGGAGTGCCGATGAACTTGCGGCCTCCCAAACCGAGGTAGTCTACGATCCAGTATTCGGGGATGCCCATTTCTTCGTAGTCGGCGAATTTGAGATGGTAATCGTCCCGCCAGTTCGTGCTGACGACCTCTACAGCCAGTCGTACCGAAGACCCCATCGTGATGATTGATTCTTTTTCCCAGCGCGGCTCGGAAGCAAATGCAGTTTGGTTTAGGACGATGGTATCTGGCTGGTAGCCAGCTTCGTTGCGGATGGGCTTGAGCAGGCAGTCACCGGGGATGGAGTAAGGCAATTGCAGTCGCCTGATTTCAAAATTGATTTCGCCCCAGATAAAGCCTGTAACGTTGGAATGGTTGCCGGTTCCTAAAGGCATTTCAACAATAACTCCGTGGTGTAGTTCGTAGCGGCGAATAGAGTTCTCTGGATACCAGGCTGCGAACTCATCAAATGTGACTGTTTTTGGGATTGTTTGGGGGATTGTTTGGGTTTGGATCATGATTCTCCTGTGCCTCAAGTCTTCTAGTTCAGTCCGGTTTTCCGCAAGGGCCTCAAGGGACTCCCGATAAGTCAGACCAAAGAACCCTCGCTTTTCATCTGATGTCTGCTGTTGTACTTCAAAAGCATCCCTGAACCGAGAGTCCAGTCCTTTTTGGGCAAATGTCTCTTGAAGTACGATCGCTCGTTTGTTACCTTGCACCGCCTCAACCATTATTAGTGCAGTGAGGTCTTTGAGGTTGATAGTTTGAACCTGCGAGGCCTCTCTAGTCCCCGGTTCTTTGGGGATGACAACAATGTCACCCGTAAAACCTAGGTCTTGTAGAGCTTTTAGCTTATGTGAAGCCCCAGAACGTAACCTGCTAAACCAGTGTTTTGCG
Source organism: Oscillatoria nigro-viridis PCC 7112 (assembly GCF_000317475.1). Classification (NCBI taxonomy): domain Bacteria; kingdom Bacillati; phylum Cyanobacteriota; class Cyanophyceae; order Oscillatoriales; family Oscillatoriaceae; genus Phormidium; species Phormidium nigroviride. The sequence goes on along the minus strand of NC_019731.1, from coordinate 1,315 downwards.
TGGCCTAATAACACTAACGCGCTGGCTATCTCAGCTTGAATTTATCCATCTGGCATCATGTACACGTCAATTGACAAGGTGTCGCTTAACTGGATGGTGGTGTTTATGGCTATAGCTGATTGAGTCACTAAGTTTTACTCTCCTGCTAACGGTAGCGCGTTAATCCTTGCTTGTCCTCTAAGTTGTTCTCCCGCTGGTTCTATCTCAGAAATCTGAGGAGTATAACCGTCGCCCGCTAAAGCTTTGAATGCCTTAGAGCGCAAAAATCTGAGACGTTCTGAACTTTCAAGCCAACACATTCGGCCGCCTGTGTTTGGCTCATTCGATAGGAGCCATTCGGCAACATGAACCCATCGACTGCGAGGGAGCCTATCTGCACAAGGGCGCGGACAGCTCTAACTGATGATTCGGTCACTGAGTTTTACTCCAATGCTTGACATTAACTAGACAGTTGTCTATTTCATTGGTCTTCCACCCTACTTACCGATGGTTGTGCAACCTGTTAAACATCCGGGCTGCAAGGCTTATAGCCTATGGAGGGCAAGAGAGTGCAACCTGTTAAACCAACCGTTTTCGTAGCTCCAATTTTGAAATGCCTTCAGTCTCTCCCAGTAAGCGTTTGAGGGTCTTTGAATCCAAAAAGTTTGAAACGCCGGATCGTACCTAAAACCTTTGTCAGCTAAAGCTTTTAGCTTATTTGTTGGTTTTGAGGGTAGTGCCAAAGTTTTTCTATTGCTAGACAACGATTAGACATCAACTAGCTCCCTTGCTTCCTTTACCCTGCTTGCTTTTGGTAGCTGAAAAGGGGGAAACTTCGACAGGCAATTCCTCAACCACTACTGTTGAACGTATTACTCTCTGCCGTTTTTGGGATATAAACCTCCTGTTCTTGCTGATCTTTCAACTCAAAATACTCATGTATCAAGTCTTCTAGACCTTGGCTGTTGTCCACACCACGTTCAAGGCAAAACATTTTAAACCGTTTATATAGGCTTTTTGGTATGTGACCCCGAAGGGCGGCGTAACCTGGGTCTTCTTTTTTTGCTGGCACAGTAGCTAAAACTAAACTTCGCAACTTCTCTCTCCATTGTTTCATAAGGCTCCGACGCGGTTTGGGTTGCTACTTATTAATAGTACGAAGTTGCTACTTCACAACTTATAGATTATACTAACACTCATAGACGCACGCAGAGCTAGCCAAGAGCGTAAAACGGTCATCCGTAAACTCTCGCAAGGGAATGTCAGCGCACTAACTCAAAAGCGCCTTAAACTTAGTGCCTGCAACACTTTTACAGGTTAGCGTTCGCGGGCATAC